>JAKSMH010000020.1 GCA_024400715.1 Bacteroidales bacterium
GGGCGGAGGGGGAGAAAGGAAAAAAAAGGGGGAGGGGTATCAAGAAGAAAAAAACCATGGCATACGCTATTTTCTTTTACATTATCACGATGAGCATTTACAGCAATTTAATCTACCGTATTGGTTCATCCTTTGCCGAAAGATTTTTATTTGTGCCAACTTTGAGCTTTTGTATCGCCGTGGTTTTTCTTTTATTCAGATTATTTAAAATTAACGACGAAAACGTAGGATCTACAAAATTGCGTTTCCCCATTATGGTCATCTTGGCTATGATTTTCATACTGTATTCTGTCAGAACGGTAACACGCGCGGCAGAATGGAAAGACCAGTTTACCCTATTCGGTAGTGATGTAAAAAAATCTGACCAAAGTGCCCACATGCGCTTATACTGGGGATTGGCTTTGCGCGATAAGGGCGAAGAATATGCCGATGCCAACATCAAGGAAAAAAACTGGGTAAAAGTACAGGAAAACAACGCACAATACTTAGATTGGACCTGGAAAGCGATTGAACAATTCAAAAAAGGCGTCGAAATTTATCCAAAATATGCAGACTGTTATGAGCAATTAGGACTGCTATATGACAACATCGGCATAAAAATCAATAATATGACCTATCGCGACACTGCCGAACAATATTATCTGCAATGTCTAAAATTAGTGCCGAACAAAGCCACCGCCAATAGCAATTTAGCCAAAATTTATTTCGAAAGGGGTGATATTTTAAAGGCCAAGTTTTACTATAAAAATGCCATTTTGTACGATCCCCTATTGTCTGACGGATACTTCAATTTAGGCAGCACTTACGGCACGTTGGCAATGTACGATTCTTCTTTCTATTATTACCGAAAATGTTTGGATTTGGCACCCAATCGTACAGATGCCGTATTATACATGGGTTTGAACTACTTCAACATAGGCAAAGCCGATTCCGCTCTTGTTTATTACGATAAGGCAATACAAATGGATCCTTACCTTTATTCAAGTTACATATTGAAAACCAAAGTGTTGATGTTGACCAATCGGTGGGACGAAGGCGAAGCGGTGATTGACAAGGCCATATCAATGTTCCCTTATCAAGGCGAACTGTACTATTACAAGGGCTTAGCCAATAAAAACCGTGGGGATTTCAGGGCTGCTTTAAACGATATGAACAAATGCATTCAGTATCAGCAAAATTTCTTGGAAGCTTACCGTGAAAAAGGCGATTTGTTTAGCCGTTTGGGACAACACGATTCCGCAGGATTCTATTTCAATTTTGTAAGTCAAATTGAAGCACAAATGAAGTAAACAATACAAAATATTTTCGTATTTTTGCAGACTTTTATTCAACTACAATAACATTAAAGAATTATAATCATGCCAAGAATTTCAACAAAAGGGGAAACAATGCCCTCATCGCCAATCAGAAAATTAGTTCCATTTTCTGACGAAGCCAAAAAAAGAGGTGTTCACGTATATAACCTCAACATTGGTCAGCCCGATATCGAAACACCGGAAGGTGCAAGAAACGCGGTGAAGAATTTTGACCAAAAAGTTATTGCGTACAGCCATTCCGCTGGCAATATGTCTTGCCGTGAAAAGCTGTCTCAGTATTACAAAAGCGTTAATATCAATGTTACACCTGACGAAATCCTGATGACCACCGGCGGTTCGGAAGCGATTCTGTTCGCATTCAACAGTTGCTTAGACTATGGCGATGAAGTGATTATTCCAGAACCTTTCTATGCCAACTATAATGGTTTCGCATTGACTTGCGGCGTGAAGGTAAAACCCATTATGTCCACCATCAATGATGGTTTTGCTTTGCCATCTATCGAAGAATTTGAAAAAATCATCACTCCGAAGACCAAGGCCATTATGATTTGCAACCCTAACAATCCTACGGGTTATCTTTATTCAAAAGAAGAAATTCTGAAATTGGCTGAAATCGTTAAAAAGCACGATTTATTCTTGTTTGCTGACGAAGTCTATAGAGAATTCTGCTACGACGGCATCAAGCATTTTTCAGTGATGGAAGTTCCTGAAACTGCACAAAATGTTGTTTTATTAGACTCTGTATCAAAACGTTATAGTGCTTGTGGTGTTCGTATCGGTGCTTTTATCACGCATAATAAAGACGTTTACGCTACCGCTATGAAATTCGCCCAGGCCCGTTTGAGTCCTCCAACTTACGGTCAAGTGCTGACAGAAGCCGCCGTTGATACCCCACAAGAATATTTTGATGCCGTTATCAACGATTATGTGGCACGCCGCAACACCGTTGTGGACGCCATCAACGCCATGCCAGGCTGCCTTTGCCCAAAACCCAAATGCGCATTCTACGCAGTTGCCCGTCTGCCTATCGACAATTCGGACAAGTTCTGCCGTTGGTTACTCGAAGACTTCAATTTGAATGGCAAGACCGTGATGTTGGCACCCGCCACCGGTTTCTATTCAACCAAAGGCAAAGGCACTGACGAAGTTCGTATCAGCTATTGCTTAAAAGTTGATGACTTGAAAGAAGCTATGAAGTGCCTTGAAGCAGCCCTGAAGGTTTATCCAGGCCGCACCATTTAATTGTAAGTTATTTTACAAAAATATGATGTAAGGGCGAAAATAATTTTCGCCCTTATATTTTAAAATGTCAATCTATGATTATCATTGGAATTACCGGAACATTGGGAGCTGGAAAAGGAACTATTGTTGATTACTTGGTTCAAAAAAAACAATTCGTTCACTTTTCCGTTCGTAATTACCTCATCGAAGAGGCAAAACGCCGCAATATGGCTATCAACCGCGACACCTTCGTGGTGCTTGCCAATAGTTTAAGAGCAACCCATTCGCCGTCGTTCATTACTGACGAATTGTATAAACAGGCACTCGAAACTGGGAAAAACGCGATTATTGAGAGCGTTAGAACTCCTGGAGAGATTGTATCTCTTCGCAAAAACAGCAATTTCATCCTCTTTGCCGTGGATGCCGACCCAAAAATTCGGTACGAACGCATCGTAATGCGTAATTCCGAAACAGATCACGTAAATTTTGATACTTTTATCGAAAATGAACAACGTGAAATGATTTCAGACGACCCCAACAAGCAAAATCTTTCCAAATGTATGGCAATGGCCGATTACACCTTGCAAAACAATGGCGACTTTGACGCTTTATACAGACAAATTGACAACATCATCAAAAATATCAATCATGAATAACGAAAACAATACGACATACCATCGCCCCTCCTGGGACGAATACTTTATGGAAATCGCCAACACGGTAAGTAAACGAGCCACTTGCGACCGCGGCCGAAGCGGTTGCGTCATTGTTCGCGACCGACAAATCCTTGTCACGGGATATGTGGGTTCTCCCAAAGGCCTGCCACACTGCGATGAAGTGGGTCATCAATTTAAACGAATGGTTCACGAAGACGGAACCATCACCGAGCATTGTGTTCGTACGGTTCATGCGGAGCAAAATGCCATCTGTCAGGCGGCCAAGTTAGGCATTTCCTTGCAGGGAAGCACGCTTTATTGCCGTATGACACCTTGTCGCGTCTGTGCAATGCTAATCATCAATTGTGGCATTGAACGCGTGGTATGCGAAAAAAAATACCATGCTGGCGCAGAATCCGAAGAAATGTTCAAAATAGCGGGCGTAAAACTGGAATTTTTCTCCGAGGAAGTCATTAAATATGATAGACAATAATAAAAAAAAGAGGGGCATTCACCCCTCTTTTTTTATTATCCAAATTGAATATTATTTACACTTATATTCCACAGCAACTTCCTTACCCTCCGTCACCATTGAATAACCCAGGTATTTGGGTTCTGACATAGATTCACAAACGGATTTTTCAAAAAATCTTGTGCTACCATTATCATAAGTTTCAACCAAAACCTTTACGCCATCTTCATAGCGAGTGCAATTGCATTTCTTGGCACAAGAAGTTATAACAAGGGCAGAAACCGTAATAATGACAATGATTCCTAATATTCTTTTCATAACAAGTCATTATTATTTGATACCTAATTTCTTCTTGATATCCTTTGGAATAGCATCTTTGTGAACAACGATATTCATCGTTTTATATCTCACAAATGCCTTGCTGGCATAGAACATACCATCATATTTGTAAACTTTGCCCCAACTGTTCTTGACCATATAATATTCATTGCCGGCTTGATCTTTGGCCTTACCATAAATCAACATACCGTGATCATCGGTGGTTTCCCAATTATCGAAAGCCACTTGACGTTCCTCCTGGCTAACCCAGCGTTGAGGAGTTGGATGTTCGTATGCTTCCTTGGCACGGTCGGTTTTGCTCAAACCAGTCCAATGAGCCATATCACTGCCACCATTGTCGCTGCTGGCATCAAGGTCAGGCAATACGCAGAAACCTTCGCGAATGCCCTTGCGGAAACCGTCTTCACTTACATCTGCGCCCCAAGCAATGGTATAACCATTGTCAATGGCATTGTCAAAAATCTGCATAAATTCATCCAATGGAACATTATAGCATTGTGACCAACGCCAGTTGTCTTGGATTTCCAAAACGAATTTTTCGTAGAAAGGATGATGAGTATAAGAAGTGATGGAAATATAATCATCAGCATTCAATCCCAATGACTGGTAGAATGACATAGGAGTGTAGGTAACGCCATTGTAAACGAAATTTTCTGGACATTTTCCCAAATAAATATCGTGAACGGCCTTGACAGATTTTTCCCACAACATTTCCTTGTCCTTGTTGGTCTGCAATGATTTGTGATCACCCTTGGCAATAGCTTTAACGATAGCTTCGCTAATGGCCGAAAGTTCACCGTGTTTGGACAAACTGTCACCATACATAGCACCTGGACGCATTTCGGATTCGGGAACCAAACCAAAAGTCTTCATTCCATAAATTACATCATAGAAAGAACCACCCTGAGAGAAAGAAACATCTCCGTGTGTACGAACAGCGGCTTTTGCACGATCCATATAAGTGTTGTGAACAATATACATTTCGGAAAAGTCATATTCTCCTTTGCTCATACGCAAAAGTTCGGCTTCAATAAAACCTAAACCAGAATAACACCAGCAAGTACCGGCACGTGCCTGATCCTTAACGGAAGTGATGGGAAGTTCTTTTACATTGGTGAAGACATAGCCTTCTTTTTCGGCTTTTTCTTCTTTTTCCTGTGCCATAACTACTCCACTACAAAAGAGAATAGCAATAAGCAATAAAGACGTTAATTTTTTCATTTGATTTTTTTGATTAATATTTACTATGAATTAAAATTTTCTTCTTACCAAATCACAAAGCGATAAATACGCAGACGAGGTCGAATCCCAGAAATATTGCTTCTTCAAACCCTCCATAATGTCAAAGGCTTCTTCAATATCCTTGCAATTGTTCAAGGTTTGAATGGCACGACTGAATTCCTCACTTTTATTTTTAAACAACTCCCTAATAAACAAGAATTTATCATTAATTGTCATCGCCTTGGTCAAATCCACCACCTTTTTCTGCTGGAATTTGTCGCCAAGTGAATTTTCCCTTTTCTGTTCATTAAACAAGTCATTGAGGGAACGCTGCTGAGGTTTTTCGGCAACGGGTTCCTGCTGTGCTTCGGGAAATAAAGTATCGGCAACTTGTTTTGCCGGATTCTGCGTACTGGCAGCAGGTTCCACCACTTTTGCGACAACCACTTCGGGAACATCCGGCTTCATTACGGGTTTTTCGGCTTCCTTTGGCGCTGGTTTCCCCGTTACTTCTTCCATTTTCTTAGTCGGTGGAGTAACGACTTTTATTTCGGGTTGAGGTGCTGGCTTAATTTCAGGAATCGTTGACTTAACCTCAGGTTTTGATACGGTGGGTTTAGGTTCCTGCACAGATGGCTTTGGTTCTGGCTTCGCTACCTCTTCAAGCTTGGGTTTAATTTCAGAAATTTCAATTTTCGGTTCAACAACCGCAACTTTGGGCGTATCAACCACAGCAGGTTTAACCTCGGGTTTCGTTTCCTGTTTGGTTTCCGTTTTTACCATCGGCCGGCTTTTTGTTTCCACTTTGGGTTGCGTGTTGAGAAATTGCAGAATATCGGAATCCATTTCATCAAAATCTTCCATCTTTGTTTGCTCATTCTGCACGGGAAGTTTTTCTTCCACAGGAATTTCCTCTTTATGGAAAACTTCGGCTGTCGTTTCCACTTTCTTTTCAGTATTAGATTTTTCCTTGGTAACCGATATGGGCTGAGACGGTTGAACGGGTGTTGTCGAAGGTTGAGGTTTCTCGACTTTTTTCCCCGATTCTGACTTAGTATTGTTTTCTTGTTTTGGTACGGATGGCAGGCTACTCACCTGATTGCGCAAAATCAGCAAATAGGCATCGCGAAGATTTTGAAGTACAATATCCTTTTCAATTTGAGAAAAATCAGTCTTACTATTCTTGATAAGCGTAAGATTATCAATGATTTGATTTAATAATTCGTCCTTATTCTGCATAATAAAAAACTTCTTCGAAGATTAATCCCGATAATTTATTAATTTTGCCATTTGAAAAAGCGTTCAAAAATACAAAAATATTCAATTCAAACAAGACAAAAAAAAATGTTTTTAGAGAGTAAGGCGAGTAGAAATTTACACAAAGGGTGGATAGAGGTGATTTGCGGGTCGATGTTTTCCGGAAAAACGGAAGAATTGCTCCGAAGAATCCGTCGTGCCAGATTCGCACAGCAGCAAATTGAACTTTTTAAGCCTGCCATCGATGTGAGATATGACGAAACCGACGTGGTTTCACACGACGAAACATCAATGGTTTCAACCCCCGTTCATAATTCTTCGGAAATACTCCTTTACGTCAATATGGAAACGGTGGAAGTCGTGGGCATCGATGAAGTACAATTTTTCGACAATGGCATTATTGATGTTTGCAACAAATTGGCTGACAATGGAATACGCGTTATCGTGGCGGGATTGGATATGGACTACTTAGGACATCCGTTTGGACCGATGCCGGGTTTGCTGGCCGTGGCCGAATACGTTTCCAAAGTCCACGCCATTTGCACCCGCTGCGGCGACCTTGCCCAATATTCCCACCGCCTGGTTATGAACGACAAGCAGGTGATGTTGGGCGAGAAAGAAAGTTACGAACCACTCTGCCGACATTGTTATAACGAACAACTTCAACAAAGCCAAAACGAAACGACGGAAAAATAGATTGCTCCACGCTCATCAAATTTTTGTATCTTTGTAATTTAATTACTTGAAAAATGGAATTATCACTGCAAGAAGCCGAACAACAAATCATCGACGAATTTGAACTATTTGAAGATTGGATGGATAAGTATAACTATATCATTGAATTAGGCAAAGAACTACCGCTGATTGACGACCAATATAAAACCGAACAATATCTCATTACGGGATGTCAGTCTCAAGTATGGCTCCACGCCGATTTCAAGGACGGCAAAATCAATTTTACCGCCGACAGCGACGCCATCATCACAAAAGGTATCATCAACTTGCTCATCCGCGTCCTCTCCGGCCGCACTCCGCAAGAAATATTGGATTGCTCTTTGGATTACATTGACAAAATCGGCTTAAAAGAACATCTGTCCCCGACAAGATCCAACGGTTTGGTGTCTATGATTAAACAGATTAAACTGTATGCGTTAGGATTTAGCAAAATCAGTAATTAAAGGGTTAAAGGTGCAGAAATTTAGGTATAGGGATATAAATTTTCAATAAAATCAATATGATAAAAATTATCGGTGTAGGAAATGCGTTAGTTGACGTAATCGTTAATCTACAAAATGAAGAAATATTAAATCAATTCTCCTTGGTAAAGGGCGGAATGGAAATGATTGACAGCGAACGGAAACGCAAAATCCATCAGGCGATTGAAGATATGCCAAAAGCTTCTGCCACAGGAGGTTCCACATCCAACACCATTCACGGATTGGCACGATTGGGCATAGAGGCCGGCTATATGGGCAAGGTCTGTAATGACGAACCGGGCCGTTTTTTCCAAGCCGAAATGGAACGCTACAAAGTTACGCCACACCTGATGTATTCCGATATTGACACTGGCATTGCCACCACCTTCATGACCCCCGATGCCGAACGGACTTTCGCCACCTACCTCGGTGCCGCCGCCACGATGACCGCAGCCGAAATCAATCCGGATATTTTCAAGGATTATGATTATCTGTATATTGAAGGATATCTGATTTTTAATCACGATTTAGTACGGAAACTTTGCGAAATTGCCGATCAATATCACTTAAAAGTCGCTATGGATTTCGGAAGTTATAATATTGTGGAAGGTCATCTTGACTTTTTAAAGGATATCCTGCGTCGGTACGTTGACATTATTTTTGCCAATGAAGAAGAAGCCCTCGCCTTCACCGGCAAAGAAGGAGCGGAGGCACTTCCCATTTTGGCACAATATTGTCCCATTGCCATCGTAAAATTAGGCAAACACGGATCTATTGTGAATGTAAACGGTGAAGTCGTGGAAATTCCACCCTATGAGGCCCAACGCATCGACACCAACGGAGCCGGTGATATTTATGCTTCGGGCTTTATGTATGGTTTAATGAAAGGTTACAACATCCAACGCTGCGGCTACATTGCCACGCGCCTTTCCGCCGCCATCATTGAAACCGTAGGGGCAAAATTAACCGACGAACAATGGGAAAAATTACTTCCCGAGGTCCGCTAACAATTCGTCTTTCAACATTTGCAGGGCAGCTTCGGCCGCCTGATGAATAATTTCCACACGGCTTAAATTTGGGTCGAAGTGGTGGATTTTGGAATTGAAGCGGGTGGTGGTGGCCACGCAAATCCACACGGTTCCGACCGGTTTTTCCTCGCTGCCGCCGCCTGGACCCGCAATGCCCGACGTGGCTATGGTATAGTCCACATCAAATAAACCCATCGTGTTGATAGCCATATCATTAACCACAAATTCGCTGACCGCGCCGTGCTTTTTGAGGTTCAACTCGCGCACATTAAGCACCGAACGTTTAATCTCGTTGGAATAGGACACTACCGAACCTTTGAAAAATTCCGAACTTCCTGGAACCGAAGTGATGAGATGTGACAAATAACCCCCGGTACAGCTTTCGGCCACCGCTAATGTTTTTTTGTTTTTGAAAAACAATTCCGCAATTTCTTCCTGAATCATCGTAAAAATATTTAATGAAGCAAAAATACGGAAAAAAAGGTTGTAGAGGACGTGTTTTTGTATATTATCAAAATTTAGGTAACTCCGAAATACTCCATCACTTTATACATATTGCATAATGCTTGGTTGGATTGCTCGCTATCGTATGCTGCAAGCAACTTCGCATTTTGAATAGCAGTCGGCAATTCTGCTTTCAAGCGACCATACAAAGTACCCTTAGAAAAAAGGTAGTACTTCTCCTTCTTTTCATAACCACGCAGCTTGTCAATCTTTTTCAACTCCTTCTCCAAGAACTTATAATTTGGAAAATACTTGGTAGTTTGTTTGAAATGAAGCAACAGCCAATATTCCAAACAGGGATTGTTGAA
>JAKSMH010000200.1 GCA_024400715.1 Bacteroidales bacterium
AATAATGGACGACTTGACGAACAACTTGCCTTTGTGGTATTCCTCAATAATTCGTTTGGCCAAAGTCAACCCCAAGCCCCAACCGCGACTCTTGGAAGTAAAACCCGGCTTGAAAATCGTCTTGAACTTTCGTGACGGAATTCCTTTTCCCGTGTCGGCAATATCAATAAAAATATGACGTGCGTCTTCATTAATGTCAATGACGATAATGCCCTTGCCATCCATTGCATCAACCGCGTTTTTGCACAGATTCTCAATCACCCACTCAAACAAATAACGGTTCAACGGCAACAAAATCGGCACTTTTTCTGGCTTATTGAACTTGATATCCACTCTCGAAGAAATCCTCGTTTGCAGATAGGCCACGAAATTCTCGATAACCGACACCAAATCCTCTTCCATTAATTCGGGCACAGAACCAATCTTGGAAAAACGCTGCGCAATGGTTTCCAAACGATGAACGTCCTTGTCAATTTCGGTGATAATACCTTGATCAACCTCCTGCTCTTTGAGTAACTCATTCCAAGCCATCAGGGAAGAAATCGGCGTACCCAACTGATGCGCGGTTTCCTTTGACATTCCCACCCAAACCTGATTTTGCTCCGATTTGCGGGCGTAACTAAACAGCAAGTAAGCTACGCCCGCAAAGATGAAGACGATGAAAAATTGGAAAAAGGGGAAGAAACGCAATTGTCGCAGGACGGAAGATTCCTCAAAAAAGACATAACAAGTACCTTGTTCGGGAAGATCAACCTTTATCGGCTCATTTTGGTCCTTCATTTTGGCGATTTCCTCCGCCACCAATGTCGGATTATTCAAAAAATCGGCAGTGAAACCTCCCGAAGCAATCACTTTTTGCTCCGACGCATCGGTAACGATAACCGGAACAGAAGCCGAATTAATCACCACTTCCTGAAAGAACTGTTCCACCAGATTATCAATCACCACACGCAAATTGGTATAAATTTGCGATTCCTTATAGTACATCACATTATAATCATTCTGATAGTACTGCAGCACGACACTGTCATACGTCGCCTTATCGGGCAATTCAGCAATATTCTTGACATTATTGACTGCGGGATCAACATTAACGGCGATGTTGACGTTTCCATTTTCGTCGGTTAAAATACACGGAATAGTGGAATTGTAGGACATAATATCCACATAAAAAGTCACATCTTCATTCAGCGAAGCCTCATTGACTTTTTGCCAAGCCTTGCCTAAAATCAATGCTCGTTTCCCCTCTTCAATTCGAATCTGATCGAAAAAATGTTCGGTATGATTCACCAGTTCAGCCCTATAAGAGATGGCATCTGCCCATAAGGCCATCCTGCGTCGCTCCTCCTGGGCAACATTCTTTATCAATTTATTAGAATAAAAAATAATAGCCATGAAGACGATAGCCGCGCAAAAAAACAACAGCCATTTCCATCTTTTCTTCGTGGCGTACAATTCCATCGTCGATATTATTGATTCAACAGTTTGTCAATGATATCATTTACCGTGATACCTTCTGCCTCGGCTTTGTAATTTTTAATGATTCTGTGACGCAAGATATTGTGAGCGACGGCCTTAATATCCTCAATGTCAGGAGAATACTTTCCATTCAAGACGGCGTGCGTACGGGCACCAATAACCAAATACTGAGAAGCACGCGGACCTGCGCCCCAAGACAAATAATCATTGGCCCAAGGATGTGCCAGAGGCGTATTCGGACGTGTCATCGTAGCCAATTTCACAGCATATTCATAAACATTTTCAGGAATAGGAATTTTCTGCAACAATTTCTGATAAAACACAATCTCGTCGATACTCAAAATCTGACGTGGTTCTACCATAGCCCCATGAATGGTCGTTTTCACCACATTCACCTCTTCATCAAAATTGGGATAATCCAAGAAAATATTGGGTGTTGGGTAGCCAACACGAAAAACGGTTCGGGCAAGGCGTAGGTTACGCCATTCATACTCACCGAACGTTCCTGCATAGCTTCCAACAAAGCGGATTGCGTTTTCGGTGGCGTACGGTTGATTTCATCCGCCAAAACGATATTGGAAAAGATAGGACCTTTTACAAATTTGAACTTTCTGCTTTCATCCAAGATTTCGGTACCCATAATGTCGGAAGGCATCAAGTCGGGCGTAAACTGAATACGACTATAGGAAAGATTGATGGTTTTGGCGATGGTCATAATCATCAAAGTCTTAGCCAAACCGGGAGCACCAATCAACAAGGCGTGGCTACGGCTAAACATAGCCATCAGCACATTTTTCACTACCTCGTCCTGGCCAACGATAACCTTGGCAATTTCTTGTCTTAATTCTTTGTATTTATCTACGAAAGCATCGATGGCTTCCACATCATTTTTAAATTGTAAATCCATAGCAATTTAGTTCTATTAGGGAATTTGCCACTCATCTACGAATGGGCAATTTCTATATTCGTCATTTAATTTAATGCTCGTTACTTTAACTTTATTAACGATCCATTTATCTAAAGTATTGTATTTTTTCTCTTCCAGAGCCGCATTTTTGATAAAGTCATAGTCATCAAAAACATTGGGCTGGTGGGCTGCCACCTTGGACTTAAGGTAGATAAGGCGGTAAGTCATAATGCCATCGGAATTGACAAAAGGAACGGGGGTTGAATATTCGCCGGGGATCAATTTGTCAATGGTGACAAAGGTTGAAGCATCGATGGTTTCCTGTTCGAACTTATACGAGCCAGTATAGGGATTCACCACCCATCCGCCGGCCAGTTTATCCGGAGCGTCGGAAAAGGTCTCTGCCGCCTCGCTGAAATCCATATTATTGGCTAAAATCACCGCACGCACGCTATCCAAATATTCAATGGCCTTGACCTGCTCTTCGGCAGAAGGTTTGGGTTGGATCAAGATATGGGCACAATGCACGCTTTCCCCACGACGTTCTATCATCTGGATAATATGATAACCGGCCTGGGTTTTTACCACTGGGGAAATCTCACCCGTATGCAAGGCAAAGGCGGCGGCTTCAAATTCGGGATACATCATTCCGCGATCAAAGAAACCCAAATCACCGCCCTTGGGCGTCGAACCTGGATCGTCGGAATACAGACGGGCCAACATAGCAAAGCGCTCTCCTCTCAACACGCGTTCGCGGTAACTTTCCAATCGTTCCTTAATGGCCGATATTTCATCATCATTAACAGGCGGAATCTTGACGATATGACCAAATTCGTAGGTTGTCTGAATGGTCGGCATACTATCGCTCGGTGTTCTTTTGGCAAAATCCTTCACCTCCGACGGCGTGATGATGACATTGGCCGTAATACCCTGCTGCACCTGATCCACCAACATTTGATTATAAATATCCTCGCGAATATCTCGTTTGATTTCCGCAATGGTCTTATGGTAATAGTCCTCGATGCTTTTTTCGTTGCCGCCAACCTGTTGACTCATCATAGCCATTCTATAGTTGATGGTATTGTCCAATTCATCGTTGGTAATCGTAATACTGTCCAATCCGGCCTGATGGATGAGCAGTTTTTGGAACACCAATTGCTGAAGCAGTTGGCACTTGGTATCGTGTTCGTCCTGGTCCAAGGTATATTGCGCAGTATATTCGGCATAAAGTTTTTCCAAATCCGATTTCAGAATAACTTCCTTTCCAATAACGGCAATGATACCATCAACAAGATAACCACCTTGCGCCATACAAAGGCAGCAAACCATAGCAAA
>JAKSMH010000201.1 GCA_024400715.1 Bacteroidales bacterium
TAATATTTTAAAAATTAATGAACAAAATGAATTATTAATTTCTCCTGAAAATAGAGAAAAAATTATTAGCATAGAAGATGAGTTATGTAACCAAAAATTAGCAAAGATTTATCAATCTCTATATCAAGACCATACAAATCCTTCAAAACATCTTTCAATGCTGATGCAAGCAATAATTCCAACATAATTTCAAAATTTTTGCAAAGTTACACAAATTTTGGCAGAACGTCATTACCTCCTTTATAATTAAATTTCAGACTTACTACATTCTTGTTTTTATTATGGTTGTATTGGGATTTTTAATTGTATTTTCCATTGCTTCCACAAACTCAAGGGCATCCTTGGTGTAGCCGTCGGCGTGAATCTGCTCGGCCAAGGCGGGATTCAGGACCGCTCCGCCCACGTAAATCGGACTTTGGACTCCATTCTGCTTTAAGTAGGCAATGGTTTCCTCCATCGACAAAACCGTCGTCGTCATCAACGCACTCAAACCAATCACCATCGGATGGTATTTGTCGTAGGCTTCCTTGACAACCTCTTTCAGCGTGTCCTTTCCCAAATCGACCACCTTATAGCCGTAGGATTCAAATATCACCTTCACGATATTCTTGCCGATGTCGTGCACATCGCCTTTGACGGTTGCCAAGACCACCGTTCCCTTTTGGTTTCCGCCTTGGCTGAACTGCGACTTGATGACGTCAAACGCCTCTTTGCAGGCCTCGGAAGCGGAAATCAACTGCGGCAGGAAAATCCGCTGTTTTTCGAAGTCCGCACCGACTTCATTCAAGGTTGGAATCAATATTTCGTTAATCACCGACATGGGTTCCTGCACTTTTAAGGCCTCGTGGGTCAATGTCACGCTGTCGGCCTTCAAACCGCGTTTCACCGCGTCGTGCAAGGTCATTTCGGACTTTGAATTGCCAGTCGTTGATGTGGCTGTTGCAGTCGTTGCGGCCATCGTTTCCAGCGTAATCACGTTTTCGATATAAGTCGTCAAATCCTCCTGCTGGCCTTTCAGCGCATTGAAAGCCAACACCGCATTCAACATTGCGGCATTGCAGGGATTGATAATCGGCATTGTCAGGCCGTTTTCCAGTGCCATCAACAAAAACGAGCTGTTAATCAGTTCCCGGTTCGGCATACCGAAGCTGACATTGGAAACACCTAAAGCCGTTTTCAGTCCCAACTTGTCCGTCACCATTCGCAAGGCGCGCAAGGTTTCCTTCACCAAGGGTTGCTGGGCGCTGCAGGTCAGCGTGAGGGTATCTATCATCAAACGATGAGCCGAAATACCGTAGGCGGTGGCCCCGTTCAAAATTCTTTCGGCAATGGCAAAACGTTCCTCCGCACTTTGAGGAATACCGTTGTCATCCATCGTAAGGCCTAAAACAACCGCACCGTACTTCTTGGCAATGGGGAAAATGGCAGCCATATTAGCCTCGTTGCCATTGACCGAATTGATTAAGGGAACACCATTGTAATAGCGACAGCCCGCCTCTATGGCCGTCGGATTAGACGAGTCGATTTGCAAGGGCAATGCCGTGATTTCAGTCAGGTGCGTCACCACCTTCTTCATATTAGCCACGTCATCGGTTTTAGGCACACCCAAATTCACATCCAACAAGTCGGCCTTGGCCTCTTCCTGCTTTATCGCTTCTTTATAAATATAGTCAAAATCATCGTTCAAGATGGCTTCTTTCAATTTCTTCTTTCCCGTGGGATTAATGCGTTCGCCGCAGATTCTAATGCCGTCGAAAGTCACGAGTTTGGTAGCGGAAGTAATCACCGTTTGCTTTTCCACCTGACGTGGGGGCACCGCCCTACCCTTGTTGACCGCGATGGCGCGGATAAAATCAGGATTGGTGCCACAGCAGCCACCTAAGACGGCCACACCGGCCTGTTGAAATTCGCCCATCACTGCGGCAAACTCCTCGGCAGACAAGGAATAGCAGGCTTTTCCATTGTGCAGGCAGGGAATTCCGCGATTGGGCTGCACCAAAACCGGCTTGTCGCTGTACTTCAACAGCTCTTCCACGATAGGTTTCAGATCACGAGGTCCCAACGAACAATTGACGCCAATGGCATCGGCCCCCATATTGGACATCAATTCCGCCATAATACGGGGCGACGTGCCTGTCAACGTGTGGCCTGTCTGGTCAAAGGTCATCGTGGTAAAAACCAGCTTGTCGCAATTTTCCTTCACCGCCAACAGGGCACACTTCAGCTCGTACAAGTCGGTAAAAGTCTCGAGGATAAAGCCATCTACCTGGTCACGGGCAATCAGGACCATCTCCTTGAAGGCCTCGTAGGCGTCGTCGAAGCTCAACTCGCCCATAGGGTAAAGCATTTTCCCGAGCGGGCCGATGTCGCACATCACGTGCTGCGTGGTGCGGTGACGCTTTGCCAAGCTGATGGCAGCATCTATCACGGACTTCAAATCCTCGTTGGGCATCTTAATGCGGTTCGCTCCGAAAGTGTTGGTAGTGATAAAGTCGCAACCCGCCTCGATGTAGCTTTTATGGATATCGGCGATTTGGTCCGGTGCCGTGATATTCAACATTTCGGGCATCTTGGACATAATGCCGCGTTTTTCCAGTTCGGTGCCGAAAGCACCATCAAAAATCATTACTTCTTTTCCTAATTTCTGTATCATTGTTGTTTTATTTTTGAATTCAAAATTTATTCCGCATTTTCAACAACCACCCCGACCTGACGGCGCAAGCGAATAACACGTGACGCCGCGTTTCTGATAGGCGCATGATGCGGCCGCCACACAAGCATCACAGGTTTTGCGGACTTCGCTGCCAATTTTCACGACACCCACCATCGACTTCAAGATCAATCCGGAATCCAGAAAGCTGATGCCGATACGCTCCGCCTGAAGCAATTCGGCAATCTTTCGATTGTCATCAATGGACGTGCCACCGTAACCCGGGCAGAAACGAAAACCCAGCGACGGATAATCCAGTTGGCGTTCAAAATCATCCGCCATATTTTCCAAATACACGTTGGCCACGGCATCAAACACCACCGCTTGTGCCATATCTTCCACTTGCAAGCGCTTCAGGCGGCAATCCACCGCAATGCCCAACGTCGTGGCACAAAGCAAATATTCCGTTGCGCCAGAAAGATACGCAAGATAGGACGGATTTTCAGCCATAAAATCCTGAACATAATCAAAATGGCCATAGACATACTTAAAGTCGGATAAAGCCCTAATTTCATTCAAAGCTCTATCTATCAACAAATTAGTATATTCATCAACCAGAGTTTCGGCTTGGCATCCCAAAAATTTCAGGACTTCTTCTTTCATCAGCGCAATTCTTTTTCAATCACATTGGAAATACGCTGATAGATATCGCCCGTCACGGAAGCATTGTTCATCGTATAAATATGAATGCCATCGGCATCGTTCGCCAGCAATTCCAGGATTTGGTTGACGCTATAGGCAATGCCGATTTCGTACATTGCCTTTTTATCGTTCCTAAAGCGGTCAAAAAGCACACGCAACTCGAAGGGGATGGAAGCACCGGCCATATTCATAATCTTATTGAACATCGTCGCGCTCGTCAGGGGCATAATGCCCGGGATAATCGGAATCGTAATGCCCATTTTCTTGGCCACTCTCACCAGTCTATAATAATAATTATTGTCATAGAAGAGCTGCGTGATGAAGAACGAAGCCCCGCTATCCTGTTTGATTTTCA
>JAKSMH010000202.1 GCA_024400715.1 Bacteroidales bacterium
GTAGGTTTTCAGGTTTGCGAATGCCATTGTTCTTCATATATTCACGTGCGGCCTCCACCATATCCAACACATTTCTTGCCGTAATGTCGGGTATGCAATAAGGGTGTGAATAATCGATAGTGGAACCAAAGCCAAGATAGTCAGGCACCACCACCATTGCGTCATTAGCGGCTATGCCTGCCTCCAAACCAAAGCCCTGCGACGGTACCTGCAAATTTTTGCAGGCAGTATGGTGATTACTCAACACAATATGGTCAGGAATTTCCATATTGCCAAACACATCAATCGGATAATACAACCTTCCCGAAAGCCACAGGGTGCGACCATTAACATCTACACTTTTGTAGCGAATGGCCACTGTTTCGTATGAAGTCTGGTCATTCAGGACAGTGTGCAGGTTATCAATACCATCAATACCTGCCACTTGCAACAAACTTACGATGGGTTCAATAGAAAAACCCAGTTCCCATTCAATATCATCAATGATATCGCTGATAACGTAGGTAGATTTCGTTCCTTTCATTACCTCATAATTGTCACCCGTATCTGATTTTTTACAAGAATAAAACAAGAGCAACACTGCGGTTAATACTATCAATACTTTTTTCATGTTCAATATGTAATTTATTACGTTGTCAAATTTACATTTAATGCACAACATGTTCATTCATCCAAAAATCCATATCTTGCAATACCTTTTCTGAAAAGGTTTCCTCAATTTTTCCATATTCATCGGGCAGTCCGGTATCGCAATGTTGAAACAAATGGTTCAGTTCGGGATAGGGGATGCTCTCAAAATTCGTTTTTTTGGGCAAATACTGCTTCATCAGGGCAAAATTGGTGCTCCACTCCACCTGCTTGTCCTTTTCGCCGTTCAAGGCCAGCATAGGACATTTGACTTTTTTCAGACTTTTCGTAACATTCAATTTAAACAATTCATAAAACCACTTACTGCCCACGTTTTGCAAAATGCCGAAAATATCCTTTTGCGTCAATTTGATTTTTTCCTTTTCTTCCTTCGACATTGTCGCAGCGTAACCGGTCAGCAATTTGCCGCATCTTTCAACGGCTTCCTTTTTACTTTTAGCTTTTTCGATAGTGGCATACAAATCGCCGGTAATCCGTATCGGAGCCTCCACTTCCGCATCCGACAAGGTGGTATCGGCCTTCCCCAATTCTCGGATCTGGTACAATAGCGTACTTTTTGCCGAGGTCATCATTCCAGCCAAGGAAATCACAAAATCGACTTTGGGATTTTCGGCGGCCACCATCACCGCAATCGTTCCGCCCTCGCTATGTCCAACCAAACCGACTTTTGCTGCCTTGAAATTTTCATTATTTGTAAAAAAATACACCAAAAAATTAGCGACTTCGGCAAAATCAAAGGTGGAAGACTTCGTAAAATAAGCTGGCGGCAAATCGTCATAACGGAAAACCGCATAACCTTTCCTCGTAAACGCATCCGCCAAAACGGCAAACGGCTTGTGGCCCATTATGGCTTCGTCACGATCCTGCCAACCGGAACCCGAAACCAAAATCATCAGCACATTGTTAAAGTCTTGTTTGTGAATAGGATAGGTTAATGTTCCTGTAATGGGTACACGACCCAGATTCGGATGGTCAAACTGCAATTGGATATCATCTTCCACGGTATAGGGAAATGGTGGTTGGGGAATTTGCGGACGAAGAATGACCGGTCGTTGCGCGATTCGCTTAAACACCAATGGCAATTTTGAACGGCCTTGTTTAAACTCTCCCGACACTTCGTCAGTCAAACTATTATAAGCACCTCTATACGAGGCTGATATTTTATTGGACTGAAACGACAAGCTGTCTTGAAAAAAACGGATATTATTGACTGGAATCCCCGTTGAATATTGGTCTGGGCTATCCAATTCGGCATACAGACTGTCACCTTGCTGTTCCACGGCCAGCACTACGGTCAACGATGTTGTACCCACGGAGAGAGAGCCACTCCACACCCCTGCGATTTGTGCCCATAAACAGATGGGGAACAGAAGCAACGCGCCGATTATGCCATATTTTACTTTCATTCAAATTTAATTAATATTATCTACGAATCAAATTATTTAATGCTGCGTATTGCCCTATGATAGGCGGCCGCATTACGTTGATGTTGCGACAAGGTTGTGGCGAAATCGTGGAAACCGGATAAATCCGATTTAGCACACATATACAGATAGTTATGATGGGTATAATGCAAGACGGAATCCATCGTGGAAGCTGCGGGAATACGAATTGGAGCCGGTGGCAGGCCGGGATACAAATAAGTATTATAAGGGGAATCAATTCGTGTATGTTCGTTCAGGATACGTTTCAGCGAAGGATCGCCCGCCGCAAATTTCACTGTTGGATCGGCCTGCAGCAACATTCCTTTTTGAAGACGGTTCATATACAGTCCCGCTATCATTGCCTTTTCGGAGGCCTTGTAGTTTTCCTCCTCCACGATAGAAGCCAACACCGCCACTTCGACAGGTGTCAAGCCAATAGATTCGGCCGTTTTGAGGCGTTCTTCATTCCAGAAACGATGATAATAAGTCAGCATTTTCTCGAAGAAATCTTCCGCCGTAATATCATAAAAAAACTCATAACTATCTGGGATAAATGCAGCGATACAGGTTTCCGTATTAAATCAATCACGAGCGAGGTAAGACGCATCCGACAACAATCTTTCCACATCTTCAGGATTGAAAAAGAAGCGGTGATCCACCTTTTCTATGAATTGTTTTTTTGTACGAAGATTGTTGAAAGTAAAATTCACTCCATAATGCTGACCTCGACGCAGCATCCTCACCAAATCGATATTGGACATTCCGGAAGTCAATTCATAATGTCCCATTCGAGGGGTTTTGAAACGCATTAAGCGGCAGGTCAGCTTGAAAGTCATCTGATTTTGAAGGACATTCTTTGCAGTCAAGGAATCCTGCAGTTGACTCATTGTTGCCATTTTAGGCACAGTCAACAAGGCTTTATCGGCAGTCACATTGTCTTTAAAAAGGACATTGTAGGTATAGGTTCCGACGACGGCCACGAATACCACAATTATTAGCAAAATAGTTCTATTTCTCATTTTCATTGATTAGCTGCAACACATAAACATCGGCGAAACCCTGTTGAATGCGAATCCAATCCCTTTTGATTCCCATTGGCTCAAAGCCGACAGATTTAAACAATTTCAAACTTATTTCATTATCCGCCATCACGTTACAATATACCTGATGCAATTGAAGGACAGCGAAGAGATAGCGGCAAACACAACGCACGGCATCTTCGGCGAAACCCTGGTGACGAAATTCCCTGGCAATGAGGATTCCCAGGCCGGCACGACGGTGAAAAGGTTCAAAATCAAACACATCAATAGCACCTACGGACTGACCATCATGATTTTCAACCATCAGGCGAAGTTGTCGCGAAGCGTAAATATCCTGAGAAGCGTTTTTTATAAATTCTTGTAAAGTATATTTGGAATAGGGAGTTTGCGTATCGCTCACCACCCACACTTCGGGATCATTTTCCCAGCGATACAGCACATCGATATCGCGGGGTTCCAATGCCCTGAGGCGAATTTTATCCGTCTGCAACAAAGACTTTCTCATACCAGCAAGCGTTTAACGACCCGTAATGAATGCGAATACTGACCCTTGTCGGCATTATAGAT
>JAKSMH010000203.1 GCA_024400715.1 Bacteroidales bacterium
TTGTCAGCTAAAAAATTAGCGAGCAACGTTGAATTTCTGAGCAGAAACACCATTTTCAGAAGCAATCTGCATAATGTACATACCATTGGAAAGGTTGTTTACATTGATAGCTGCCTGAGTACCGTTAACCGTGTAGTTAGCCACTTTCTGACCAGCGATGGTGTAAACTTCGATGCTGTTCATATTGGCAACTGAAGTAACATTGATTACATTGTTGGCAGGATTTGGATAAACGCTGGTTTGGTTGGCTTCAACTTCATTTACAGAAGTAGGATCAACGCTGGCACCTGTAACTTCTACATCATCCAAAAGGAATACGAACTGGTCTGTAACTTCGTTGTGAACGAAAGCGATGTAAATAGTTTGACCAGCATAAGATGAAAGGTTAACCGTTTTCTGAACATAAGTACCCGTTGAAATATCTTCAAGCACTGGTTCTCCAGTAAAGTCTGCCACCGTGTTGCCTGTTGTAGAAACATAAATTTCGTAATGTTCGGCACAATAAGAAGCATCTTGACCTGCCACCCAGAAAGTAAGAGTAGATTCTGAACCAATAATGCTAATAGCTGGGGTTACTAACCAGTTGTCGGGAGTGAGAGGACCATAATCATTGCTATATGATTCAGAATACATACAGCCATTACCTTCGTGTGGAGTCATGTGAGGAGTGAACTCGCATGTTTCAAGAGTCCATTCGAATCCATCACCATCCACATCATAAGAAACCCAACCTTCAGGAAATGAGCCACCTTCAAAACCTTCTTGCCAAGTATTCTGTGCCGTGGCACAAAAAGTCATAACAAATACAACTACGATAAGCGTAAAAATTTTTTTCATAGACATTTGTTTTAAGTTAATAATTATGTTTCAAGAATGCATTTTTCATCATTAATCGCTTGCAAAGATAAATATTTTTTTTAATTTTTTGGTCCAACAAAAATTTTTTTTATAAAAATCACTTTTTTTGTCAACCTCGTACCTGTTTAAACTTATTCTTAGAACCTATACGAAAGTCCCAGCAAAATCGAACGACGGTTTTGTTTGCGCTCCGTCACTTTGTAATAAGTCAACTCCGCATTCCAAGTCTCTTCATAAAATTCCTTATCCACCAAATCATTCAGCTCTATAAAGACATCCAGACTCTTCAAAAAAGTCTTGGTCAACTTAATATTAGCCCCTATATATTCCCCTTTCAAATTATAGGTTGACATCTTGGGACTTCGATACATCACCATAGACGACAAACATAAAGTCGGAGTTATCATAGCAAGCAGGTCGATGCCCACCTCATAGTTGAATTCAACTTTATTGACAGAATTATCCACTTTATACAATTTGTCCACATTAACGCCAAACCACATATTGGCTTTCACAGCATCATAATCCACCTTCAGGTCAAGTTCTGCCATGCCCGTATGCTGCTGTTTGATATTCACCCAGGTACGAAGGGTTGTCACACCGACAAAGTCGTTAGGCGTCAAATCCAAAATCTTTTCAATTTTATTCTTTGTATAACGATAACCAAGTGTAAGATCTGTACCAAAATGGTCGGACATAAAACCATACTTCAGCGAAATGTCATTCCTGCTTTGCGGCTTCAAATTTGGATTACCCTTGAAAAATTCGCCTTCCGACTTTCCAATTATCAAAGTGGTATTTAATTTTTGGTAATCAGGACGCTCTAAAGTACGAGCATATTCCAAACTCAGACGATGACGCGCATTAATACGAAAGGCAAGTCCCGCCGCAAGAATATTTTGCCACTCTGACTTTTTCAAGTCATACATTTCTGCCGGATCTACCGCATAATTGTTTTTCAACGAATGGTAATACCACTGAACCCGCTCTTTCACATAGACGTCCAACTGCTTATAGGAATAGGACAAATTGACAAACGGCTCCAAAGCGAAGGCATTATAAGTTGAAGAATGTTTCAACAAAATCGAATCTTGCAAGGGATTTCCCGTAAAATTTGACCCATCATAACCATCCAAATTATTATTGCTAAAGAAATCCAATCCAGTATAGATATGCAGATTTTCCACTCTTCCGAGAGAAAAGTCCTCGTAGGTCACCCCCACCTTGCTCATTAAATTATCAATAACATCGAGCGTGGTATAGGTGCGTTGTAATGCATAAAAATCACCTTTTGTGGTTCTTTGCAAAGCATCGCTTGTAACTTCCAAGTCCGTATTCCATATCACAGACAATTTACTATCTTTCTTTTTAAATGTATGCACATAACTGATTTCAGGAATCAGCTTATGCGACAAGAAACCACAAGTATCGATTTGCCCTCCAGTTAAAGAATCTCCCAGTATGCCATATCGCCAAGTGCGCATCAAGGGAGAATCGTTACTGCCTTTATAGCCATAATTCAACGACACGGCCAATACGTCTTGCGGACGGAGGTCAAACCGCAAATCCACCCCCGCATTCGCATACCAATTCCGGTTATAGCATAATTTGTTTTCAAATTTCGAGAATGCGGCTTCCTGATTTTTCGCATCATAAATACCAACGATTTCTTCCGTTGGACAATAATAATGCCCACCCGACAAATGAAATCCGACGTGGAATTTTGTCGTATCGAATTGCATTTTCAGGCCCAAATCCTCCTTATGCCCTTTTTGAAAATTAGATAAACCTGAAACATCCACCTGCCCGGACCATTGAGCAAAAATTTGGAAAGGAAGCAGAAGAAGACAACACAGCAGAGTCTTAAATTTCACATTTTTCATATTCATCATAACAAATTTCCTAAAAACCATCTTAGTTATAATATGCAACAATTTCATAATCAATTGGTATTATCTCTTTTCGTCTTGTAAAGAGATTCCGACTTCGCTACGCTTCATCGGAATGGCAATGTCACCACCCCGGCCTGCGGCCACCCCTCCTTAAAAGGAGGGGAAGTTTTACCACCCCGGCCTTGCGTATGTGCAACTCTGCACCATTTCAATGTTCCCGACGTAAGGAGGGGCATCGGAATCTCAACAAGATTAAACAGGATAATCCAGTAATCAATTTGCAAAATTACGAAATATTATTAAACACAACAAGATTTTCTACTTTTCTGCCAAAACAATCCCTCAATTTTGTATCTTTGCCAAAATTTAACACCATGACCTTTCTGCAGGAACTCAGCCAGTCTATTTTGCAAAATAGCGAAACGAACTTCAAGGACACGCTCGTCGTCCTGCCCAATAAACGTGCCCGCAAGATGCTTCAGAAGGAACTGGCGGCAGCACTCCAACAGCCCTGCTTCTCCCCCACCATCCTGTCCATCGACGACTTCATCCACCAACTGTCCGATTATTCCCTTGCCGACAAAATACAACTTCTCACCCTCCTTTTCCAAGTCTATCAGTCCTTTGAACACGGAAAAAACGAAAGTCTCTCGCAGTTTTTGTCCTGGTCGGAAAGTTTCCTCCACGACATCAGCGAAATCGATATGCAACTGGCCGACGCTTCCAAAATCTTCAGCAATCTTTCAGACATCAAAGAGTTGGAAACGACTTTCGGGAAGGAACAACTCAGCAGCAACCAGCAACGCTACCTTCAATTTTACGAAAAACTCTCTGAGCTCTACCAGCAATTTAACCAGCACTTAGACGAACAAAAACTGGCCTATGAAGGAAAAATTTATCGGGATGTGGCCGAGAATCTGCTCCAA
>JAKSMH010000204.1 GCA_024400715.1 Bacteroidales bacterium
CTTTCGACCCCTTGCACCCCATGCAAGTGCGCTAGCCAACTGCGCCACACCCCGATACCCATCGTTTGAAATGGGACTGCAAAAATACAACTTTTTTTATTATGCAAACACTTTTTTTATAAGTTTTTTTTTCCTAATTTTGCCACTCTATTTTTAGACCAAAAAAAATCTATTTCAAAACATATTTTATCCTATTAATTTTATGAAAAAAACCTTTACTTCACTTATGATTCTTTTAGCCTTGACGACACTTGCAACTGCCAATCCTGCAAGTAAATACATCACTGAAAACACCTGTGCGAGAGCCAAGTCCGCCATTATGCAGAAGGGGTGCAAGATATCTGAAAAGATTGTCGAAAGAGGCGTCAACCAAGCCGCCGCGTTTTGGACCGTCAACGATGGCTCCCAAGACGAATTTATCAGTTTTTGCACACGCAACTACTGTCTGAATTTGGAAGAAAAGGAACAATTGTTCAGCAGAATCTGCGACAACTTCGAAACCATTCTCGGTCACAACAACCGCGTCACCATCGAATTGCTCCGTCCATCACACGTTACGGGTTATGAAAGTCTTCCCGTAGATGAAATTTTCGGTGCATACAACGGTTTGGCCCATTTTAACGAAGATATGTTCAACAACAAGTTGGCCTTCATCGTCATTATGAATTTCCCCCATTTCACTTTGCGTGAAAAAATCAACAATGGCGAAAACTGGTCGGTTAGAGAGTGGGGATATGTACGTTTAGGCGACGTATTCACCAATCGTGTTCCGGCCTCAGTAGAACAGCAAATCAACGCCGCCACGGCCGCCGCAGAAAACTACATTGCCAACTACAATATTTATATGGGAATGGTTTGGAGCGATAAAAACATCAGATACTGGGGCGCCGATACAAAGCTCATCACCCACTGGGGCTTGCGTGATGAAATCAAGGCCTGCTACAGTGATCCTGTCAACGGCCCCGAAAAGCAAAGCATTATTTACAACATTCTATCTCGCATCACCGACCAAACTATTGCCGAAGACGTCATCAACAAAGACGAGTACATTTGGTATCCATCCACCAACCAGACCTTCGTACAACGTGTTGAAATCAAGGGAAAATCTGAAAACAACAAACGTTACGAGTATTTATTGAAAAACTTCAAGGCGGAAAAGGCCGCAGACGAATATTATGAAAACAGCAACTTCATTACCAGAAAATTTGAAGACGAATATGAAATTTCCGTTGAACAAACAGAAAGATTATTCCAAGATTTACTGTCTTCTCCGCAGGTTAAAGAAGTTGCGGAATTAATTTCCAAGAGATTGGGCAGAAAATTACAACCTTTCGACATCTGGTATGATGGTTTCAAAGCCCGTAGCTCAATGGATCAGCATAAGTTGGACAGCATCACGATGAAAAAATATCCCAACACCGAAGCTTTTGCCAAAGACCTTCCCAACATTTTGAAGAAATTAGGTTTCACAGCACAAAAAGCCAAGTTCATTTGCGAACACGTTTCCGTTGACCCTTCAATTGGTGCCGGCCACGCCTGGGAATCTATGATGAAAGACGACAATTCGATGCTCAGAACCCGCATCGGCGAAAACGGTATGGACTACAAAGGCTACAACATCGGCGTACACGAATTCGGCCACAATGTGGAACAAACCATTTCCTTACACGACGTTGACAACTACTTCCTCCGTGGCGTTCCCAATACCGCCTTCACCGAAGCATTGGCCTTTACTTTCCAAAACAGAGACTTGGACTTGCTGGGATTAACCAACAAAGACACCATCAATTCCTATCTCAACACCCTTGACATATTCTGGGGTTGCTACGAAATTATGGGCGTTTCATTGGTGGATATCAAAACTTGGCAATGGATGTACGCTCATCCCAAAGCCACACCCGAACAACTGAAAAATGCCGTTGTAGGAATTGCCAAGGAAGTGTGGAACGCCTACTATGAACCGATTTTCAAGGTTAAAGACCAAGACATTTTGGCTTGCTATTCACACATGATTGTCGATCCTCTTTACCTTTCCGCCTACCCCATCGGCCATTTGATTGATTTTCAATTGGAAAGCTATTTGGAAGGCAAAAACATCGGTGACGAAGTTCAGCGCATCTATGCAATGGGCAAACTCTCACCCGATTTGTGGATGCAACG
The DNA here is from genome assembly GCA_024400715.1 of Bacteroidales bacterium. Next base: position 2,161 of record JAKSMH010000204.1, read on the forward strand.
CGCCGTGGGTCAGAAACTGTCCGTAGAACCTCTTTTGACCGCCACTTCCACCGCCACCGACGTCGTTACCGATTATGACAAACAAATCAAAAAAGAGAAAAAATCAGAAAAGAAATTTGAGAAAAAGAAAAAAAGACAATAAGACCTTTCTTTTCCATTCAATAAATTAAATTAGAAATTCACAATTAAATTATCTTATTATGCATATCGCCGTAGCAGGAAATATAGGTTCAGGAAAAACCACCTTGACCACGATGTTGGCCAAACATTATGGTTGGGAACCGATGTACGAAAGTGTTGAAAACAATCCCTATTTGGCAAGTTTTTATGAAGACATGCAACGTTGGTCGTTCAACATTCAGGTTTACTTTTTAAATAGCCGTTTTAGACAGGTTGTCGAATTGCGGAAAAAGAAAAAAGACGTTATTCAGGACCGAACCATTTACGAAGATGCCTATATTTTTGCCCCCAACCTTCACGATATGCAACTGATGCCAACCCGTGATTTTGACAACTATATTTCACTCTTTGAGTTGATGTCTCAATTCTTGGAATTTCCCGACTTGCTGATTTATCTCAAAGCGGATATTCCGACTTTGGTTGCCCAAATCAACAAGCGCGGGCGTGACTACGAAACCACCATCCGGATGGACTCTCTACAGCACATGAACGAAAAATCCGCAGCTCGGATAGCCAAATATCCTGGAAAATTGCTGGTTATTGACGTTAACACCATCAAATTCGCGGAACGTGCCGAAGATTTCGGTATCGTCATCGACAAAATCAATGCTGAATTATTCGGTTTATTCAAATAAGGTATGGCCATTCACATTATCATTCCCGCACGCTACGCCTCAACGCGTTTTCCAGGCAAGCCGCTGGCACTCATTCACGGAAAACCGATGATTCAGTGTGTCTATGAAGCCGCCTGCACTTCAGCGGCGGATTGTGTCACCGTGGCCACCGACGACGAACGAATCGAAAACTGCGTAAAGAGCTTTGGAGGAAATGTCGTGATGACTTCCCCCACCCTGCCTTCCGGAACGGACCGATGCGGAGAGGCTGCCCGAAAACTCAAGCTGGCACCCGACGACATCATCATCAACGTGCAGGGTGACGAACCCTATATCTCCAAAGAAGTTATCAACTTATTGATTAACAACATCAAAAAAGAACATATCCAGATTTCAACCCTTATCACCCCTCTCTCCGAAGAAAGCGAAATCGTAGATCCCAACAAAGTTAAAGTCGTATTCGACAAAAACGGCAAAGCCATTTACTTCAGCCGACATACAATTCCATATCTACGTAATCCTCAACAACATACACCTAAATATTACAAACATATCGGCATTTACGCCTACAAACACCAATGTCTGCAGGAACTCATCCAACTACCGGAGTCTTCTTTGGAGAAAAGTGAAAAACTTGAGCAATTGAGATGGATTGAAAACGGCTATTCCATTTATGTTTCCATTTGCCAATACGAAGGAATCGGCATAGACACCCCTGAAG
>JAKSMH010000205.1 GCA_024400715.1 Bacteroidales bacterium
AAAGCTGGTTATCCGTTGGTGATGAAGGTCGTGGGACCCGTCCACAAATCAGATGTTGGCGGTGTTGTATTGAATGTGAAGGATGAAGAAACCGTCATTCGCGAATTCAACCGTTTGATTAAGATTCCCGAAACTTACGCCGTGGAAATGTATCCTATGCTGTTTGGTACCGAAGTGTTCATTGGCGCCTCCAGAGAAGCCAAATTCGGCCATCAAGTATTGTTTGGCTTAGGTGGTATTTTCGTAGAAGTAATGAAAGACGTGCAAGCCGCTTTGGCACCAGTTAATGCCGATGAGGCCAAGTCGCTGATTCAGAAGCTGCGCGGTTACAAGATTATCAAGGGTGTTCGTGGACAAGAGCCGGTCAATGAAGACAAGTTTGCCGAAACGGTAGCGCGCGTTTCCGCCTTGGTGCAAGCCGCTCCGGAAATCGCCGAAATGGACCTCAATCCATTATTGGGAACCGCCAAGGGCTTAACCGCCGTGGATGCTCGTATCCGAATCGAAAAATAGCTTTTACGTTTAAATATTTATCAAGGCAGTCAGCAATGACTGCCTTTTTTGCTATTCGGTAAACGCTTCAGATTTGCCCATATCCTTCCAGTGACCTTCATTGTGCAAAAAGCCCCTCAACGTATGCGTTTTCGACAACTCCACGTAAACAGGCGTTATCGACTGCTTGTCTGCTGAAGGAATAAACCCTATCAGTTCCTTTCTAATAATATGTATTCCACTAAAGGCGTAGGGTCGCAAAGCAACAGCCGGACAAGCACAAATTTCCTCACCGGTTTTCCTATTGCGCCATCCTCGCAAATTCATTTCGTCATCAAAGAGAAAATAACGAGAGGTTTCGCGCTGGCGAACAGCCAATGTAGCCAAAGCATCGGAAGCCAAATGGCTTTCCATCAATGCCATTAGATCAATGTCCGACAAAATATCCACATTATGCAGCAGAATATGCTCGCTGTCCTGCAACAAATGCTCCGCAAACTTCAATCCGCCACCGGTATCGCGCAAAAGCTCACGCTCATCGGAAATGTCAATACGGGCATCGTAATGCTGCGCATTAATATATTGTATAATCAAGTCGGGAAAGTGATGTACATTCACGACTATATGCCGTATGCCGGTCGCCAAAATTTTTCTCATCACACAATCCAACAAAGGGCGTCCCTGATACGCCACCAAGGCCTTGGGCTTGTCGGCCGTTAGCGGATACAAACGCGTGCCCAAGCCCGCCGCAAAAATCATCGCTGAAACTCTTTCCTTCATCATCTTCTTCTTAGTTTTTATTTTCCTTGGCATTCAGATTCGCCATAAAATTATCCTCAATCTCCGTGAAACGGTTGAGCGTCCGCTTCGAAAACAGGAAGAATAAGACAATGACCACAGCCAAAATGAAAACCACTAACTTGGTAAACTTAAACGACTTGGACAAAATCAGCATCACCATAAAACAAGCACAGGCAATACGGAAGAACGTCCAGGCCATAATTCCCACTTTATTCCACTGCCCATCGTGCCATAATTTGGCATACAACGACTGCGTGGTATGGTTATTGCTCATCAAGCCGTATAAGAACGGGGAAATCACCAACAATACGGCACCTGCATTAATAATATTGATAAGATTGATTGGAATTTTTCCATCCAATATGCGGAACATAAACGGATAGAAATACTGAAAAGCGATAAAGATAATGGACGAACAGATAATGCCGAAAATAACCGTCCGCAACAGGGAAGTTTTCAAAATGGTACGCCAGGTGCCCTGCGTATGCGAGGTTGTATCCACCAAACTATACTGATCCAATGCCACTTTTATCCGTTGCGGCAGACGTGCTTCCAACCAGCCGGAGAACGGTTCCGCCAAACGGATACAATACGGCGTGGTAAAGGTCGTGATGACGGACACTGCCACAATGACTGGATAAATATAGGCGTTGAGCACATTCAACGAAACACCCAAAGCCGCAATGATAAAGGCAAATTCACCGATTTGCGCTAAGCTGAATCCGGTTTTCAGGGAATCCTTCAAGGTCTTGCCCGACAGCAACACGCCGCCCGCCGAAACAAAGGCCTTCACCACCAAGGTCAACAGCGTCAAAATCAAAATCGGGCCCCAATATTCCACCAATATGTTTGGATCCACCATCATACCCACCGACACGAAGAAAATGGCACCAAATAAATCCTTGGTTCCCTTGGTGATTTTTTCAATATGCTCTCCTTCGATAGTTTCACACAAAATGGAACCCATCACAAAAGCACCAAGCGCGGACGAAAATCCCACGTGATTGGCATAAACCACCATACCAAAACACAATCCTATGGAAATAATCAGCAGCGTTTCGTCGTTGATGTATTTTTTCGCTTTTCGAAACAGCGTCGGGATAATGGCAATGCCCACAACAAACCACAAAATCAGGAAGAAAAGCAGTTTCAATATCACTTCCAGCATTTCCATTCCCTGAAATTTCTGGGAAGCGGCGGCCGTGGAAAGCAGCACCATCATCACAATGGCCACGATATCCTGGATGATCAAAATGACCAAGGTGAAATCGGCAAAGGGCTCCCGTTTTAATCCCAAATCCTCAAACGCCTTGATGATGATGGTCGTGGACGACATCGCCAACATACCGCCCAAAAAGATGCATTCCATCAAACTCCAATCCATCAAATAGCCCGTCAGGGCACCAATTCCCATCATCAACAGGATTCCGATTCCCGCCGCGATAAAGGCGGTACTGCCCATACTCAGCAACTTCTTGAAGCTGAATTCAAGACCCAAGGCAAACATCAAAAAGATGATACCGATTTCAGACCAGGCCTTGATGCTTGACATCTCCATCACGGTTGGGAAAAGACCAAAATGCGGTCCCACGATAAAACCCGCCACGATGTATCCTAATACCAAAGGCTGTTTTAACAATTTAAAAATGACGGTAATAACGCCTGCCGAAATCAAAATCAGGGCCAAATCGGTTACCAAATGCATATTTTCTCCCATAACTATGTAGTTTTTGTGCAGATTATAAATCGAGGTTTATTATTGATATCTTTCACTTTTCTAATATCTTCAAAGGAAAAATCCTTTAACATAGACACCATTTCGTCGTGAAAGTTTTCAAAGGTTTCAAAAAAAAGTTGGCCGCCAGGCACCAAAAGTGTTGAAGACAAGCGTGCGATACGGCGATAAAACAGCAGCGGGTCTTCGTCGGGCACAAACAACGCCGCGGCAGGTTCATAGTCCACCACATTCCGGTGCAGGGTTGCCCGCACGGACAAAGGAATATAAGGAGGATTGCTGACAATAACATCAAACGATGTTCCTAATATTTCCGAACCGTCTTTCAGCACATCGTGACGTAGCCAACGCACGGTCGCCGCGTTTTGCTCGGCATTTTGAGCCGCGACACGCAAAATCTCCTCGTCATAGTCCGTGGCCACCACTGCCGCCTGCGGCAAAAAATGGGCCAAGGCAATGGCAATAGCACCGCTTCCCGTGCAAAAATCCAAGATTCTGTAGTTTTTCGACGAATCCAGACAAAAATTCAGAACTTTTTCCACCAATTCTTCTGTTTCCGGACGGGGAATCGGCACTTTTGGAGAAACATTCATCGGAAGCCCATAAAATTCTACATTGCCCAACA
>JAKSMH010000206.1 GCA_024400715.1 Bacteroidales bacterium
GAGCAAAGGACGTTTTTGGCAGTGTTCGAGACCGCTGATGACAGATGGGGCGTTAAGGCCGGCTCCATTAGGTGGGCAGATATTGGGAGTGTCAATTTTGATGGGTTTAGCGTAGTCAAAGTCATCAAAATGTTCGTCGTTATTGTCGTTTTGGCTTTGTTGTGATTGATTTTGCGTCTGGTGAGCTGGTTGAGGTTCAGTAGTTGGGGTGTTGGCTGTTGAAGAATTTGAATGGGGTGCAGCTGCCGTATTTAGTGATAGGAGTGGTGACAGGTGAATTTGTTGAATTGGATGAACTTGATGTGATGGTAGCATTATCGGTGGAAGTGGTATTATTTGGGGTATTTTGAGCAATATTGATGTTTTCTGTTGTAGCGATAGGTTCTTCAACAATAAAGGTGGTAGAATCGGTATGGGTGTTGTCATCGAGGATGGCGACGGTATTGTCGTTGGGGGCAGGGGGTGTGGAAACGGAATCGTTTTTCAGCACGGCAATGCTTGTGATGACTCCTGATGTTATGGCGGCGGTACTGCCGATAATGACGGCGAGTTTTCCTGCCGACAAGGCCGATTTTGTGGCCGTGGCGGCGATTTTACCGCCTGTGGCAGCACTGGTGCCTGCGGCAGCACCCACGGCCGGCAATTGGCTGGCAATGCTGTCCCAGCAACGTGGCGAAGGCGTTTCCCGCACTTGTTCTACAATGTCTTTTATATTGCTCATCCTATCTATGATTTTCTATTTCAATATGTTCGTTAATCCATTTTTTTGCCCTAAGAAAATAAACCCTGGCAGTTGATACGGGAATGGTCAATTCCTCAGCGATTTCTTTGAATTCGTATTCTTCAAAAACACGCAAGTTGAATACCATTTTCAAATTATCGGGCATTTGCTGAATCATCTGAATCAGCTTTTTCCCGGTCATTGAACTTTCAATATCCAAAATCTGTTCATCTTCCAGTTCAATATTTTCATCTATGGTCAAATGGTTGTATCTACGCTTGTTATTGCGGTAGTTGGAAATGGCTTTATTGACCATAATTTGCCGGATCCATTGTTCCAAAGAACTTTCATTTTTAAAATCAGCCAGATGATTGAAAACCGCCACAAACCCCTCAATCATTATATCTTCTGCTTCTTGTTGTGTGAAGGCATAACGCATACATACGGCAAGCATTTTGGGAGCAAAAATATCATACAATTCTTGCTGACTGCCTCGTTTGTTTTGGAGGCAGCCATTAATAATCTGCTGGTATTTATCCGTTGCTTTCACATTTAATAGACGCATGAAAAGCTTCAAACGTTACAAAAAAATGAAATTATTTTATGGATTTTACGATGGCTTCCACTTCTCTTAGGTAATTCCGCTTGTTTTCTTGGGGAGCATAGACAAATCCATCGACGGTAATACAATAGTTTTTGTCGGTAGAAAGATAGGTGAAACTATAAAAAGGACCTCCCATGTGGTCACCTACGCATTCCCAGAGTCCGCGCATTTCTACGCCATTCTTGGCTCCAATCTTGATGCTATTGACAATGGGAAAGCCAAAATGCTGGGTAATGATAGGATATGCGCCCTTGACGGCACCGGGAATGTATTTTTTTGTAATGCTGTCGCGGGCGGCAATGACATTGGCTTCTGTCAACTCGTAGGCCTGCTGCTTGTATATCATAACAAAACGGTCGTTTTTGGTGGTTCTGAAGCGCAACCAAAGAAAATCTTCTGTTTCGTCAGCAATGAAATAGTGCATAGGCACGCATAGGGAAATGCCGAATTTATCTTTTAGGATTTTCTTGATACTTGGTTCCAAATCTCGGTTGAAGGCGTATTGAACCCGTTTCAAATCATTATCATACAACAACTTAATAATAGTATCCGCATTTTGTTGAAAGATGGCCACGCAACTGTCCGCGTTATTGCCTTTGACTTTAACATAGACTCGCGGATTGGACCACATATTTCTCTCAAAGGTAATGATATTGGATGAATAGCTGCTATCGCAATCAAAATGGACGATATTGCGATGTCTGACAAAGTTGGAGGTGAAATCCTTGTTTTGAAGGTTCAGTACGTCGAACATGGGTTCTATTTGATTAATAGCGGGTTGAGCTTGTTCCAAGCTGTCTAACACAATCTGTTTTTCTTCTTGGGAGAAAAAGTGGTCATCCATTATCAAAATCATTTCTCCGGCTTTGCCATTGGAAAAATTATCCGCTTTGAAGGTTCCTACTTTTTTCTTTCCGCAGGCGCAGAATAGAAAAATCAGACCAAACACCAATAAACTTATCCTTTTCATAGTGATTAAATTTTGAAGGCGGAAGTGGTTGTTTTCCAGCTTCTGCCGAATGTTTTATGGTTTTATTCGCCGAATACGCGAGAGAAAATCAAGTCCACGTTTTTCAGATAGTAATCCAAGGTAAAACAGCTGTCTAATTCTTCAGTGCTGAGGTACTTGTGGATTTCTTCATTTTGTTCGAGCAGTTCTTTGTAGTCTTTGCTTTCAAACCAAGCTGTCATAGCGATAGGTTGAACCAAATCGTAGGCGTTTTCACGAGAAAGGCCTTTTCCGATAAGGGTAGTCATCACGCGCTGAGCGAAAATCACTTTATGGGTGAGGTAGATGTTTTTCAGCATATTTTCAGGGAATACCACGAGATTTTCGAGGATGCCTGAAAAGCGGTTCAGCATATAGTCGAGCAGGATAGTGGCATCGGGGAGGATAATTCGTTCTGCGGAAGAGTGGGAGATGTCGCGTTCGTGCCAAAGGGCGATGTCTTCGTAGGAGGAAATCATATAACCACGGAGGACTCTGGCGCAACCGCACATATTTTCACTGCTGATGGGATTGCGTTTATGGGGCATTTTCCGAATTTTTCTTCTGCCTCGCGTAATTCGGTACGCTGCCAATGTCTTAATTCCGTGGCCATTTTTTCGATGCAGGCACCGATTAGGGCCAAAGTGGCGATATAATGGGCGTGGCGGTCGCGTTGTAGCGTCTGTGTTGAGATTTTGGCGGAATGGATGCCTAATTGTTCACAAACATAGTCTTGTACGAAGGCAGGCGCATTGGCAAAATTTCCGACGGCACCGCTCACCTTGCCGCATTCGACATCGGCGGCGGCATCTTCAAAACGTGCCATATTGCGTTGCATATCCTCAAACCACAAAGCCCATTTCAATCCTAAAGAAGTGATGTCGGCGTGGACACCGTGGGTACGACCGATACAGGGAGTGTCTTTGAATTCGTAGGCACGTTTTTTCAAAATCTCGGACATCCGTTTCAGGTCGGCACGCAAAATCTCATTGGCTTGTTTCAGCAAGTAACCGTTGGCGGTATCTACCACATCGGTGGAGGTTAAACCATAATGAACCCATTTTTTCTCTTCGCCCAAACTTTCGCTCACGGTACGGGTAAAGGCCACGATATCGTGCTTGGTTTCTTTTTCTATTTCATATATTCTCTCAATGTTGAAGCGTGCGTTTTTGCGCAGAAGTTCCACATCCTTTTCGGGGATGATGCCCAATTTGCTCCAGGCGGCGGCGGCTTCTATTTCAACTTTCAAATAGCTGTTGAATTTGTTTTCTTCAGTCCATACGGCACTCATATCCGGCCGTGAATATCTTGGAATCATAATAGTTTATTTTATTTTGAA
>JAKSMH010000207.1 GCA_024400715.1 Bacteroidales bacterium
ACTCTATTGCCTTGAACTGAATGCCAAGTTGTACAATGGCTGGAATCCCTATTTTGACGATGTGCCAAATATGAACAACGAGATTTCCCTGTCCTCTGCCGCAACAGAATTCCTGAAAAAGAAAAACCGAGAACTCAGACCATCATCGGTTAAAAGATACAAGTCACTATGCAAATACTTTATTCGTTGGTGTACCCAGAAAAAAATGGAGACTTGGATGTGCGATAGATTTACAGTAAAGCACGCGTCTATGCTAATGTCCGACATCGAGCGGGAAAATGTTTGTCCCCGTACCTGGAACTATGACTTGACGTTTTTCAAAAACCTGTTCAACTACCTAATAAAAAACGGCTATGTCAAGACAAACCCGTTTCAGGGCTTTTCCTCAAGGAAAACGGGACCCAAAACAAGAACCATTATTCCCCGTGCCGACCGTGCCAAGATAAAGAAGTACTTCCAAAAATTAAAAATGTCGGAATACATCATTATCATGAAGCTTTGCTATCGATGCTTTATACGGCCCAAGGAAATATCAATGCTGAAGGTCGGAGACATAAACTTCACCGAAGGACTGCTTAGAATTCCATCCTCCGTTGCGAAAACACATAACGAGCGCATCATTGCGTTGCCGTCGGAGATATTTCGGTACTTTAACACCCTAAACACCGTGGAACGAAACCAATACATATTTTCCGACAATTTTAAGCCGGGAGAAACCTACGTGCGTCCACAAAAGATACAGCGCACCTGGCAGAAAATGAGGCAAAAGCTGCAATTGCCGAAAGAGTACCAATTTTACTCTCTGAAAGACACCGGCATCACGGAAATGCTTGAGTCGGGTGTCCCCATTAAGTACGTCAAGGAACTGGCCGACCACCACTCCATCTCTATGACGGAACGCTACACCCACCGTTCCAGCGCACACAAGATTCTTGAACACAACAAACTGGTGTTTTGACATCCCCTTAATCTGGGATAAGCATAATAAACGAGCCTTTGTATAGAAGTAAATCGAAAATTTCTAAAATTCTTCTAAATTTATAGAGACTTTTTCTTCTGTTGCGTGTTAACTATAGCGTAACCGCCTTTCTTTTTACTGCCAATGTGTTCAATTACCCCCTTGTTTTTAAGTTCGAATAAGCACCGCTCAACTGTACTTAACGAATAATGCGTTTCTGCAATAATGTCTGCTGAATTACAATTTTGGTGGGTTTTTATGTAAGAAAAAACTTTTTTGATTTTCTCCTCTGGGGGAATTGCCGGTTTGCGTTTGACTTCTGCGTGAGCCGTTTTTCGTGTAAAATCTTTGTGGTTTGCTGTCATATCAGTTTTTTGAAGATAGTCCGAAATTCTTTGGACAATTTCCTCCTGGTTCTTGGATTCCAACATAAATGCAGCAGGTTCTTCCTCCCAAGACATTTTTTTTAGGGTTACCATATTATCTTGATAAGATGCAATGAATCGGAATGGCACTAATATAGTGGCTGATATGCGGATAAAATCATCCTCGCCAAATAACTGTTCAAGATGCTTCATTGAACCGAGGCGTAAGTACTTCTTATTTTGTATCATACAGATTTCCGTGTAGTTTCCAATTTGGTGACAATAAAGTATGTCGTCAATGTCAACCAGGTGGATGTTGCTGTCTTTATCCATTACATCAAGCTTCCGCACATTCAGGTAAACGACCCTTACTTCTTTTTCTAAAGACTGTCGGAAATATTGCCGTTCCCTCAACAGATAGGGAATAAAATTCAATGAGAGATTACGTCCAACAATTAGAAACAGTGTCTTTGAGAAGAAACTATAGAAGCCGACAAGTTTGATGACCTGTGTATTATGAGAAACAATATATGGGTAGGCAATGGCAAAATCCGCAAGTCCAGTTGCCATAGCAATGAAAACCAACGTCAACCAATAGATGGTATGTGAACGTTTCTGGTGAATCTTGGGATAGAGGATAAAGTAATTGACATATAATGATCCAAGCAATAGAAGTCCAGAGATGAGCTCTTTGAAAAAGCTGCCCGCATAAGGACGGAGAAAGGCATTACGAGTAAAAAAATGAAGTATTACGCAGCAAAACAAGATGTTCAGCAAAATCACAACAACTTTGTTCAATTTTTTCATAACGGTTACTGTTTATATAGAAATCCAAAGGCAAAAATAATCAATTTTCCGATTCGAATTTACGAAAAAACAATTAATCCCTCACTAAAAAACATTTATCCCATCACACTACATTCTAAACAGAATATTTTATAATTTACTGATTATCAATATTGAAACAACGAAATGAGGGATTATTTTAATCATGCGCTTTCGTGCTTTTTCAAGTCTATGGGTTCATATTTGCAGTGTGAGGTGTTAAATGTTGCCAATAACGGGTGTATTTTTGTAATGTGAAATCAAGCCATCAAGTTTTAATATCGAACAATCATGAAAAAACTATTGACATTGACATTTTTTGCCGCAGTGGTTCTTGAAGCATGTGAAAAAGAGGGAAACCGAACCGTTGAACTTGAACAGACGATGAACCATATTACAGCAGTGCCTGATAATAGTAAGACCGGCAACACAACATTTTTATTGTCACTGGAAATAGGACATAGCAGTAAGGAGTGTCCGGAAGGGTGTGTGATGGTGGATGGACACCGAGTTCATGTTAACTGCATGGGATTTGGCAACGAATGTGTGTCTTCGGCAATAGTCCAACTCTCCCAGTTTGGCAACTTCATTTCCGCTACCACAATAGATACATTCAGTCTAACCTCAGAGAATTTTTTTCTCATGCCTGCCCGGTCTTTAACTACCAAAAATGAGAAAGAGCAACCCGTGTGGCTGAACATCCCCGCTCAACTGGTTTATCGAGATAGTGCCACCCTGCAATTCACCTTTAACGGCTTGTATTACAGCGATAGACCCGTATATAGGAATGATTAGTGGCCGTTTTCAAGACAACCTCCAAACATCAGCCTTTGCATTTAACGATTCATTTTATAAAAAAATTCAGTATTATGCCAATCAACACATATAAATTTGTCCTGACGACAGTCTGCGCGGTTCTGGGACTTTTTGCGTACGGACAGACAATGCCCTTCGGGCCACTTACGTGGCAGCGCGCGGACAGGGCCGAGGTCAACGGCCAATGGTGGCGTGACGTTTCCGGACACGGATTCCACGCCGCCCCGTCGTCGGGCAACCTTTCCGACAGCATAACGTTGATGAACTTCAACCCCTGCCTCTACCTTGACGGGACAAGTTGCTTCAATATCAGGATGGACAGTCTTTCGGGCAACATGCCGTCGGCCATCATCGTTTATGAGGCGGACGATGAAAGTGCCGACTACGGATTGTGGGATTTGCGAATTGACAGTGCTACGCGCATTGGTCTGTCGTCGCTGCGCATCCTCAACGACAACGGTCAGATTACCTACGACAGCCTCAACAGGCTTTACGCCGAGATTAACTATCTAGAGCAGACTTGGGACGATGTCATCACACCCGACAGTGCCGTTCTGCGTTTTGGGACGGCGGACAGTCTTCCGCTGCACGGAAAACTTGCGGAGTTCCTGTTTTTCGACCAACATCTTCCCGACAGCGACTGCGTGCAGTGGATCAGCTACATGGCGG
>JAKSMH010000208.1 GCA_024400715.1 Bacteroidales bacterium
GACCAACTTTCTATCTCTTTTACTATAATCATTTGGATTATACTGATTTAAAGATGACTTAACCTCGTTATTCATATAGCGTTTTTCCAAATCCATCCTCATTTGAATAGAATCCCAAACGCCTTTATAATCCCGTAATTCCACGATATCGCCAATCCATTCGTCAAACATCACGACTTTTTGGTCGCTCAACGCCGTCAAATCCGACACTACACTATATTTTACATTATTGGACGGAAAATCCACGAAAATCCGGTCATAGACCTTTTTCAACACCGCCTGAATCTCGGCACGTTCTTCCTTTTTAGATTTCTTCTTATTCTTGTTTTTTTGGACAGAAACCACGACTTCATTCAACATCACAGGTTGTTCCTTCATCGTGATTTTCATTGTTTTATTGCTTACGACCTTATGAAGATTAATTACAACCGTCTCATAGCCCACCAGTGCCACGATCAAACTGTCGTGGGTATTGGCCACTTCCAACGCAAACCGCCCATTTACATCGGTAATTGTTCCAACCTCAGGAGCATTTTTCAAGTACAGACTCACGTACGACAGGGACTTGCCCTTCTCATCGACCACATGACCCGTTAAATTAATAGAAAACAAGGAAAACGGAGCCACAAAAAGCAGCACAAGCAACAAAAAAATACGATTTTTCATAGCCATATAAATTAATGAACGACCAATTTACTTTTCCCTACGGCATTGAATGACAACTTTTCGATCCCCACAAAGAGTCGTTCCATATATATAGACTTCACCGCCATCCGCAAGTTTAAGGTTTCTCTTCAATTCTTCTGCTGACAAGGGAAAATTTCGCACGGCCACATTAGCCCGTTTATAATTCTTCAGCTTTTCCATCAGCACTTTTCGATTATAGGGAAAAACATCCTGGATTTCAAAAATCCTTCCCGGAAAATCCGACTGAAGTTCATCAGAAGTATATAAATGAGAATGACTATGTAATTTTTTCACGCCAAAGCGTTCTGAAACCAATTTGAACGCACCCGCCTTGAGAATGGCGGCATTGGGCTCATATAAATACCGTGCCAGAGTCTTATCAATAAAAGTCGGACAAGCATTATTCTCCTCTCGAATATCAAAATCAAAGCAATCGGTAGATTCGTTTTTAATATTTACAGAGTGATAGACTATTGAGGACGGTGTTTTGTTTTGCATAGCAAACAGCAACTCCTTACATTCGCCATTTACGGCCACCACATAAACCGCATTGGTTTCGGGCAACTGCACCAAAGCTCGCTTGATATCCAGCATCGGCGACAATTTTACCATCACGTTATCGGCTTTTGACAAGAGCAGTTCACGACACCGTACCACATTGGGTTCGCACTGTTCCAATGTCACCACCCGATTTCCATTGTCATCGCGTCGAGAGGGATCGACATACAAAAAATCCAGATGTGGACACATAGTCAGAAAATCCGACATGGACGTTTGGTGGATTTGCACATTTTTCACAGACAGCACGGACAAGTTATGAGACAATGCCTCACAGAGAGCCGACTGTGGTTCCACGTAATCCACGTTGTCAAAACGTGCCGCGAAAGCCATGGTATCCACGCCCATACCGCCAGACAAATCGGCCATGGACTTTCCCTTTACCAAAGATGCCTTAAAATGGGCCGTGGCTTCGGACGAGCATTGTTCCATTGACACTGCGATGGGGAAAACGAAGCGTTTGAAAGCAAAAAAAGAAGGCAATTTGTGTTTTGCCTTCTGTCTGCCCTGAATTTGCCGCAAAGCAAACTCAATATCAATATTTGAATATTTATTTTTTGCCAATGCCAATTGACGCACATCATCCTCCTGATGTTCATCAATAAAGCGCCAAGTAGATTCGTCAATGGTCATTATACCAAATTGGCGAAACCCATAAATGCCATAGCCAAGATGCCTGCCGTAATTAAAGCGATAGGCACGCCCTGCATTCCCTTAGGAACTTTTGACAATGCAAGTTGTTCACGGATACCGGCGAAAATAACAATTGCCAGGGTGAAGCCTAGTGCGGACGATATAGCGTAAACCGTACTCTGGATGATGGAAAAGTCTTTTTGGGTAACAAGGATGGCCACACCCAATACCGCACAGTTCGTCGTAATCAAAGGCAAAAAGATACCGAGTGCCTGATACAGTGACGGACTGATTTTCTTCAAGATGATTTCCACCATTTGCACCAAGGCCGCGATAACCAAAATAAAGCAAATGGTTTGCAGGAATACGATATTCAGTGGGACGAGGACGTAGGCCTGAATCAGGGACGTCACGAGGGTAGCCAAGGTCATTACAAAAATAACGGCCACCCCCATTCCCGTGGCGGTTTCAACTTTGCTGGAAACCCCTAAAAAAGGGCAAATACCAAGGAACTGGGCCAATATGATATTATTGACCAATACAGCTCCGATAATCATCAATATATATTCCATAGACTATTATTTTTTCACTTTTTTAGATTGAATAAAGCGTACCAAGGCAATGGTAAAGCCGAAAACGAAAAAGGCGCCTGGAGCCAACACAAAAATCAAAATACCGTCTCCGGGTATAAACTTGTGGTCGAGGAAAGAGCCACTACCCAAGATTTCACGCACAGTGGCGATAATGGTGAGAGCGATGGTAAAACCGATCCCCATACCAATACCATCAAGTATAGAGTCGCCAACGGAATTTTTGCTGGCGAAGGCCTCTGCCCTACCCAAGACGATACAGTTGACCACAATCAAGGGGATAAAAATACCCAGACTTGATGCCAAAGCAGGCAAATAACCTTGAATCAGCAAATCAATGATGGAAACAAAGGTGGCGATGACCACGATAAAGGCAGGGATACGCACCTTATCAGGAATTACATTTTTTAGCAGAGAGATAATGGCATTAGACATCATCAAAACAAAAGTCGTAGCCAAGCCCATACCCAAGGCGTTAGACACAGATGTGGTCACAGCCAAAGACGGACAAGTTCCCAGCACCAACACCAAGGTTGGATTTTCCTTGAAGAAACCTTTGGTTAAAATATTAAGTTTACTCATGATTTTCCTCCTTTACCTTATTGAAAGCCATAAAAGCACGGTCAACGGCATCGCAGAATGCGCGAGAAGAAATGGTGGCAGCCGTAATGGCGTCGATGTCTCCACCGTCCTTTTTCACTTTAAGTTGATTTTTACTTTGGTTGAAACCGACGAACTGCTGGATGAAATGGCTGTCGCCATCGGTAATTTTCGCACCCAAACCCGGTGTTTCGGAATGTTTGAGCACGGCGGTTCCGAGAATATTGCCATCGGCGTCGATGCCCACCATAATGTCGAAGCGGCCGCTGAAGGCCTTGTTGGTATAGGTTTGAACAGCGGCACCGAACAATGCTCCGTCTTGGTAGGCCATATTGACGGTCAACGGATCGTCGTCATCTTCCAGTTGGCAGGAGGTTTCTTTCAACTCACCACCGAAGCCGGGGAGCACCTTGTTGATTGCCTCATTTTTCTTTTGTTGCTGAGCGGCTTCGATAGGGGCCTTCGTCACAGAATAGACAGCCGCCAATGCGACACCGGCGACAACCGTGATGATGGTCAGTGTCAGCACCAATTGCAACAACGTTGATTCT
>JAKSMH010000209.1 GCA_024400715.1 Bacteroidales bacterium
TAGGATTAGTGTCGTTTTTAGGTTGCAGTAAAAAGCAAACTAAAAAACAACAAGAACTAATTCGTGAAAACGAAACAAAACCAGAGAATTCTGTTTTTGAGAAAAAAAAAAAAAAAAAAAAGAAAATTAATGTTAATAATTGAAATTGTTATTGTAAATACAGCTTTAATTAAGACAAGTTTCTATTTTAGCTGTTTTTCAAGGGTGAAGAACAGGGGTTGTCGGTTTTTCTGACCATTTTCCTATTAAGGAAGAAAGTGGAATCTAACTATTTCTCCATTTTGCCAATCGCTTCAATTCCGGCATTCATACGGTAAATCACTTCGTCAACTCCCAAAATGTCAATGATTTCAAATAAATCAGGACCCTTGGCTGCTCCCACCAGGGTCAGTCTGAAACTGTTCATAATCTGTCCCATATTGAGTTCGTTACCTTTGATGTATTCCATCACTTTGTCGTGAGCAACAGTTTTGTCAAACGGCACCGTGGATGATAAAATTTCGGCAATCTTTCGTAAGTGGTTTTCAGTGCCCTCTTTCCATCTTTTTTTGACAACTTGTTCATCGTATGAGGTAGGTCTTTCAAAAAAGTAGTGGCTTTGTTCCCATAATTCCTTGGTGAAGTAAACTCTTTCTTTGATTAAACCAACGACTTTGACTATTTTTCCCATAGGTTCGTCAATTCCTTTTGAATTTAAGGTGCTTTTGAAGCCCTCTGCGAGTTCTTCGTCTGGAATGGCTTGTAGATAGTGGTGGTTGAACCATTTGGCCTTCTCAAGGTCAAATTTGGCTCCTGATTTGCTGATTTTCTCTAAGGAGAATAATTGGATGAGTTCGTCCATCGACATCACTTCCTGATCATTGCCGGGGTTCCATCCCAATAAGGCCAACATATTGATTACTGCTTCAGGAAGATAACCTGATTCGCGATAACCGGATGAAATTTCACCGCTCTTAGGGTCTTTCCATTGAAGAGGGAAAACGGGGAAACCTAAACGGTCACCATCGCGTTTGCTCAATTTGCCGTTGCCGTCAGGTTTCAACAGCAATGGTAGGTGCGCAAAGCGAGGAGCTTCCCAGCCAAAGGCTTTGTACAGCATAACGTGTAACGGTGCAGAAGGCAGCCATTCTTCCCCGCGAATGACGTGCGTGATTTCCATGAGATGGTCGTCAACGATATTGGCTAAATGATAGGTCGGCATTCCGTCTGATTTATACAACACTTTGTCGTCTAACGTGTTAGAGTTTATTCTTACTTCTCCACGAATAATATCGTTAACCAAGATTTCTGTGTCGGGAGTGTGTTTGAAACGGATGACGAAAGGTTCGTTGTTGGCTAACTTTTCTGCCACTTCATCTTTGCTCAAAGTGAGTGAATTAACCATTGTTTCGCGCGTATGCAGGTCGTATTGGAAGGTCTTTTTTTGCGTTTCGTATTCTTTTCTTTTTTGTTCCAGCATTTCAGGGGTGTCGAAAGCATAATAGGCCCACCCGTTTTCAATCAATTGGTCGGCATATTGTTTGTACATCGGTTTGCGTTCAGACTGCTTGTAAGGACCGTACTTGCCGCCAATGCCCACACCTTCATCAAATTGGATGCCTAACCATTTGAAGGCTTCGATGATATATTCTTCTGCGCCTTCCACAAAACGGGTTTGGTCGGTATCCTCGATTCTCAAAAGCATCGTTCCGCCATTTTGCTTGGCGAAAAGGTAGTTGTACAAAGCGGTTCTTACGCCGCCAATGTGAAGCGGTCCTGTTGGACTTGGAGCAAAACGTACACGTGGTTTCATTGTCTGTTATTTTAAATTAATATTTTGTGTCGAAATGATAATGGGTTCTTCTCTGAGCGCCTTACGCAATTGTTTTGAAGCTTTTTTGTTCTGAATGCCTCTGACCATTGCTTTTACCATACCAGAGAAATGAATCACACCGCCTATGCTGAAACCAGCTATGGAGGACCATTTGCAGATTTCCCGATTGGTGTTCAATTTTTTGGCTTCCTCATCGGTCATGTTGCCTTGCTTATTCTTAATTTCCCTGCCGTAGTTTTGGTACAAGACAAGCGCGGCCGTAGCCCCGCCGTAACACAGCAGTGAGGTAACCATACAGGCTGCTCCTTCTTTGCCTTGCGTGGCAATAAGCGTGCCTAAACCAGGAATAATGCCATAGAAAAATGCTTCGCCTCCAACCGTTTTGTATTTTGTCAAACTGATATCACGTAGAATTTTGCTATTAACAGACTTTGACTTTACGTCAAAATAGTACTTCCCGTTTGGCATAAGACTGTCGGTGAGGAGCCGTTCTTCAATGGCCGGGTCAAGATAGTTGGATGATTTATTAATAATCTTGTTCTTCTTTTTTAAAACCAAATGCTCGTATCTTTTCCAAGACAAGTTCACACTGAACATAGACATCGACTTAATCGGTATTTCTTCCTTGTAACTCGGCTTTAACGAAAAATGTCCCAATAGATAGGAAAGTCTGCTTTTGAAAAGATTGCGGTTTCTTTCTCTGGCAGGGGTCTCAAACTCAAAAAGTTCATAATAGGATTGATTGATGGCAGCAGTATCAAAGATGATGGAAAAATTAAAGCGTAATTTTCCAAAATCAGTTTTATCCACTAAACTATTCACTTCATCCTCAAGTGCTTGCGCAAATGTTGAAAAGTTTTCGGGATTGCTTTCCCGATAGCTATAAGTCATTGAATTTCTATGGTTGAGGACTTCTATTTTCTTATTGATTATCGCTATGCGATCCTGGGCATATCTGTTGTTGAGGTCCTCTTTTAAAACCAGGGAATACTTATTGTAAGCTTCGGCATAATTCTCCATCTGGTACAATTCATCGCCTTGCTTCGTGTAATCTTGAATTTTTTTCTGCTTGTATTTCTCTTTAGCTTGACCTAATTTGTTGTCTATGACCGTGGAGTATTCTGTTAAAATACCATTGCTTTGTTCCAATATACTGATGGCGGCTGTGTAATCGCCAAGTTCAAGCAAAGAGTCGGCCATGCTCAAATTCTTCAGTATTAACTGTTTTTTATTATCTTTTTCTATGTCGATGCTGTGTAACTGATGACGGGAAAATAATGCCAATTGTTTGAGTTCCATTGGATTATATACACTGATAGTGGTTTCTTTTTGCTGGGAGAATCTATTTTCTGGTAGCGTGTCATCTTCAAAATAGAGCACAATGCCGTCGCCAAGGGCGATTTCTTCACGGTCTTTGATGTCGTTTATGCTTAAACTATCGGCAAGAAAGGTCCGTATTTTATAGGCACAGCTTTGGGTAGTGTTGTATTCAACGTAATTATGATAGTTTTCTTTCGAAAAGATGTTGACATAAATATTGTTGAATCCTCGAGAATATCGCCAATTGGACATGTTTACGATAATAGTGTCCTCTTGCAAATGAATGGGGATGTTGCTCTCAATGGAAACGGCGAAAAAGCCGTTGCTGTTGAGAAGAGCCCTATAACCGTAGGTATCGCTTAGATGAATTTCCCTCAGTTGGCTTAGGGTTAGACAGTTGTCGGTCTCCTGCGCAAATACAGAAGTCATCCCCAATAAGGATAAACTAAAAAGCAGTGTTCGCAGAAGCCAATTCTT
>JAKSMH010000021.1 GCA_024400715.1 Bacteroidales bacterium
GTTAAAATTGCCATTTATATTTTGTTTTTATTGTTATTACATCGTCATTATGAATAGCAGGCCAACGCCCGCTATTCATCGATTTTACTCACTATTTAGAATACAATTCAACGATAGCCTGTTCGTTGATTGTTTCAGGAATTTCTTCTCTTTCAGGATAATTCATAAACTTACCGCTCATCAAGCTGCCGTCCCATTCCAACCAAGAATAGGTATTTGACTTACCATTCAAGGAGTTGGTGATAACTTCCAATGATTTTGAACGTTCACGAACAGCGACAACGTCACCGGGAACGAGCAAAGCGGAAGGAATGTTGCAGATTTGACCGTTAACGAGGATATGTCTATGGCTAACCAATTGACGAGCCGCTGCTCTACTTGGAGCAATACCCAAACGATAAACAACATTATCGAGACGTGATTCGATGAGTTTCATCAAATTCTGACCGGTGATACCTTTTTTACGGGCTGCGGTGTGGAACAATTTTCTAAATTGACGTTCCAGAATACCGTATGTATATTTAGCTTTTTGTTTTTCCTGAAGCTGCATACCGTATTCAGACAATTTAGAACGTTTTCTTGCCTGTCCGTGTTGTCCTGGAGGGTAATTTTTGTGTTCGAAGTATTTATCAGCCCCATAAATAGGTTCATGGAACTTTCTTGCAATTTTGGTTTTAGGTCCAGTATATCTTGCCATTTTCTATCTTTTTTAAGGTTTTAAACTAATGAATAATTAGGATTATACACGTCTGCGTTTTGGAGGACGGCAACCATTGTGTGGAAGTGGAGTAACGTCGGTAATTTCTTCCACCATGATGCCGGCGGCGTGGATAGTTCTGATAGCGGATTCTCTACCACCACCAGGTCCTTTAACGAAAACCTTAACTTTTCTTAAGCCAAGATCGTAGGCAACCTTTGCGCAATCCTGAGCAGCCATCTGTGCTGCGTATGGAGTATTTTTCTTAGAACCTCTAAATCCCATTTTACCGGCTGAAGACCAAGAGATAACCTGGCCGTCGCTATTGGTAAGGGAAACGATAACATTATTGAACGACGCGTAAACAAAAGCCTTGCCCATTGCATCAATTCTAACAACTTTTTTCTTGGTTGATTTTGTATTCTTTGCCATAATACTATATTTTCTCTTCCCTAATAATCAATTAATACTATTTAGTTGCTTTCTTCTTGTTTGCAACAGTTTTCTTACGACCTTTACGCGTACGTGCGTTGTTCTTGGTACTTTGTCCACGTAACGGTAAACCGAGACGATGACGAATGCCTCTATAACATCCAATGTCCATTAAACGTTTAATGTTCATTTGAACTTCCGAACGCAAAGCACCTTCTACCTTCATATCGTTAATCATTCCACGGAGTGCTGCCAACCCATCATCGTTCCATTCATTTACCTTTTTGTCATGGCTGATACCGGCCTTGTCCAAAATCTGAGCGGCTGTGCTTCTGCCAATACCGAAGATGTAAGTCAAACCGATTACGCCTCTTTTGTTTTTAGGTAAATCAATACCTGCAATTCTTGCCATAGTTATAAATCTATTTTATTGTTAATACTTATTATCCTTGACGTTGTTTTTCTTTTGGATTCTTTTTGTTAATTACATAGACTACGCCGTGTCTTCTCACGATGACGCAATCTTCAGATCTCTTTTTTACTGATGTTCTTACTTTCATCTCTTGATTTGCTTTATGTTATTTTTATGATTTATGTCTAAAAGTGATACGTCCCTTTGTCAAATCGTATGGAGACATTTCCACCTGCACCTTGTCACCGGGAAGAATCTTGATATAATGCAATCTCATCTTACCGGAAATATGCGCGGTGATGACGTGACCGTTTTCCAGCTGCACACGAAACATCGCATTCCCCAGTGATTCGATGACTACGCCGTCTAACTCGATGGATGATTGTTTTGCCATATATCTTATTTTATAATTTTTCTTCTGTTCCGAGAACCTCTCCAATTAATTTGTACGTTGATAAAACTCTTGGTCCGTTTTTGGTGATAGCCAACTGGTGTTCGTAATGCGCAGCAGGTTTGTGGTCAAAGGTTCTGATGGTCCATTCATCACGTTCGCAATAAATTTTGCGAGACCCCATTGTTATCATCGGTTCGATGCAGATGACCATTCCTTCTCGCAAGAGGTCGCCCTTACCGGGTTTGCCGTAATTGCAGACATCAGGTTTCTCGTGCATATTTCTACCGATTCCATGACCGCACAATTCGCGTACCACTCCGTAACCAAACGACTCACAGTAAGTCTGCACCGCATGTCCAATGTCGCCGGTGGTATTTCCCGCCACAGCCGCGTCGATGCCCCGATAGAGCGACTCCTTGGTGCGTTCCATCAGGAGTCTTTTTTCTTCGGAAACATTTCCTACCGCGAAGGTATAGGCGTAATCGCCGTGATAGCCGTTCAGGTAGGCACCGCAATCGACGGAAACGATATCGCCGTCGTTGAGGACGCTGTTGTCCGGGATTCCGTGAACAACCACATCGTCAACCGAGATACATAAGGAGGCGGGATAACCATTATAGCCCTTAAAGGAAGGAACACCGCCATTGTCCCTGATGAAAGTTTCCGCAATTCGATCCAAATAGGTTAACGGAACTCCCGGTTTGATGTACTTTGCCACTTCGGCCAAAGTTTTTCCAACAAGCAAAGAACTTTTTTGTATTATTTCAATTTCCTCTTCGCTTTTCAAGCGAATCTTGTTAAACATATTCATTAATAAGCACCGCCGCTGTAGCGTCCTTTAATTCTACCTGATTGAGTCAAGCCGTCATAGTGTCTCATCAACAAATGACTTTCGATTTGCTGAAGTGTATCAAGAACGACACCCACCATAATCAACAAGGAAGTACCACCGAAGAATTGGGCGAACTGTTGGTTAACGCCGAACAATCTAACGATAGCAGGAAGGATAGCCACGATTGCCAAGAAAATAGAACCCGGAAGGGTGATTCTTGACATAATGTCGTCAATGTATTGAGCCGTTTGCTTACCAGGTTTCACGCCAGGGATAAATCCACCGTTTTTCTTCAAATCTTCAGAAATCTGCTGAGGATTGATGGTGATAGCCGTATAGAAATAAGTAAAGGCGATAATCATAATGAAGAATACGATATTGTAACCCAGTCCATTATAATCGATAAAGCTGTGCCAGAAACCGCCGGTTGACTGTTCGGTAACAGATACGAAAGTCAAAGGCAGGAACATAATCGCCTGAGCAAAGATGATGGGCATAACGCCGGCAGCGTTCACTTTCAAAGGAAGGAAGTTACGCACACCACCGTATTGTTTGTTGCCCACGATTCTCTTGGCATATTGAACTGGAACACGACGTGTGCCTTGAACCAGCATAATACACAAGGCGATGATAAGCATCATCAGGACGATTTCAATGATAAAGATGATAGGACCACCGTTCATATCACCGATACGGGAGATGAATTCGGCTCTCAGGGCGTAAGGCAAACGAGCAATGATACCGATCATAATGATCATAGAGATACCGTTACCAATACCGTTATCCGTAATACGTTCACCCAACCACATAATGAACAGGGTACCTGAAATCAAGAGGATGAATGAGGTAACGGCAAACGCGCTAAATCCCAGGATATGGGTATTCAACATTGTTGGAGAAACGGCACCACCGAATTGACCTTGGATGTTGGCGATATAGGCTGGTCCTTGGATAGCCACAACTGCCACGGTCAAGTAACGGGTAATTTGGTTCAGTTTCTTTCTACCGCTTTCACCTTCCTTTTGAAGACGCTGGAAGTAAGGAACCGCCAAGGTCATCAACTGGATAACGATAGATGCGGAAATGTAAGGCATGATACCCAGTGCGAAGATGGAAGCATTAGAGAATGCGCCACCTGAGAACAAATCGAGCATACCCAACAGACCTTCTTGTGCCGATTTAGTAAATGCTGACAATGCGCCAGGGTTGATACCCGGAAGCACCACGTGAGCACCTAAACGGTAAATCAGAATGATGAAAAGCGTATAGAGGATTCTCTTACGCAAATCTTCAATTCTAAAAATGTTTTTTATGGTCTCGATAAATTTTTTCATGAGATATAAAATGATAAATAATACTTAGGTTGGTTATTCCGCAGCAGGAGCTTCTGCGGCACCGATAACGTTGATTTGTCCACCGGCGTTAGTGATGGCAGCCTTAGCTGTTTCAGAGAAAGCGTGAGCAGAAACCTTCAAAGCGGCTTTCAATTCACCTCTACCCAACACCTTAACCAAGCTGTTTTTCTTTGCCAAACCGTTAGCAAGCAAAACTTCGGGCGTGATTTCGCTCAAGTTCTTGCTTTCGGCTAAGGTCTGAAGCGTTCCAATATTAATGGCGTTATATTCAACGCGATTGATATTTTTGAAACCTCTCTTAGGCATAATTCTGTAAATAGGCATTTGACCGCCTTCGAAACCAATCTTGCGGCTATAGCCAGATCTTGACTGAGCTCCCTTATGACCTCTTGTAGAAGTACCACCTTTACCTGATCCTTGACCTCTACCTACTCTTTTTGACAATTTTGTAGCGTTTTCAGCTGGTTTTAAACTATTCAAATTCATCTCTTATGCTAATTTCAAGATTAATAAACTAATTAAATTTCTTCTACTGAAACCAAATGCTTAATGGAATCAACGATACCCAAAATCTGAGGTGTAGCATTGTGTTCAACGGTTTGGTGCATTTTTCTAAGACCTAATGCCTGGAGTGATCTTTTTTGGCGCAATGGTTTGTCGATAGCGCTTCTTGTTTGTGTGATTTTAATCCTTTTCATCCCTTCAATATTATTTTTTGTTATTAAATTCATTTCCGTTTAAAAGAAAAAATAGCGCAAATTTGGAAGAAAATTGCAACTATTATTTCACATTTCGAACATCATAAAACCAAGCCCTTCTATCTTCAACATCGTTATAAAGTCCGTGAAATCAAGCAGTTGCGAGTCTTTCTATCGTTCAATTCCTACTTCTTCTATTTCACTTCAAAAGATGTGCAAATATACGACTTTTTTTATTGATTTTATATTGTTGATAACTTTTTTTTATTCAAAGAATTGACGCACCCGATTAAAGAAGCCCTTATCGCTTTTATTCGGCTTCGGTTTGAAGTTTTCCGACTCCGCGAATTTCTCGATGGCGGCCTTTTCCTCCTTGTTCAAGTTTTTCGGTGTCCACACGTTTACATTCACGATCAAATCGCCCATCATCCGGCTATTCAGTTCAGGCAGTCCCTTTCCTTGAAGACGCAAAATCTGTCCGCTCTGCGTTCCGGCGGCAATTTTGATTCGGGCCTTTCCTGTCAAGGTAGGCACTTCGACACTAGCACCTAAAGCCGCCTGTGGGAATGACACGTAATAATTTGTATATATATTATTGCCATTTCTTTCAAAGAGTTCGTGTTCCTGTTCCTCTATCAACACCAGCAAATCGCCGTTCACGCCTCCATTGGGGGCGGCATTGCCTTTACCGCGCATCGTCAGTTGCATACCCTCGGCAACGCCCGCCGGGATGTTGATTGAAACGACCTCCTCGCCTTTTACCACGCCGTTTCCGCCGCAATGAGGGCACTTGTCCTTAATCACCTGACCGCTGCCATTGCAATTCGGGCATACGGACACCTGCTGCATCATACCGAACATCGTCCGCTGCTGGTTAATCACCTGGCCACTTCCCTTGCAGGTCGGGCACGTAGTGATTGCGTTTTTATCTTTTGCCCCGGTACCATCGCAATGGGTACAAGGAATATATTTCTGTATCTTGATTTTCTTTTCGACACCCGAATTGATTTCTTCCAGGGTCAACTTGACCTTGATGCGGATATTGGAACCCTGACGTACTCGCTTTCCGCCACCGCGACCACTTCCGCCGCCAAAACCACCGAAACCTGAAAAACCCGAAAAACCACCACCAAAAAGGTCGCCAAACCTTTCAAAGATGGTATTCAAGTCAAAATCAACATTATAACCGCCACCGGCACCGCCCATTCCCGCGTGACCGAACTGGTCATAACGGGCCTTTTTATCCGGATTACTCAAAACATCGTAGGCCTCTGCCGCCTCCTTAAATCTCTCCTCCGCCTCCTTGTTTCCCGGATTCCTCGCCGTTTTCTCAACGCCGAGCACTTCGTAATTATCTCTTTTTTCCATAACAAGCTCCTCTTTAATTCGTCCTACAACCCAACAAATCGTTCATTCAAAACTAATTAGCAACGACCACTTTGGCATAACGGATTACCTTATCCTTTATTTTATACCCCTTTTCAGTCACATCCATTACCTTTCCCTTTTCCGCTTCATCCTGGGTGGGAAAATGTGTGACGGCTTCGTGAAAATCGGTATTAAAAACCTCGCCCTTGGCCTGAATCTCTTCCACGTTGAAGCGTTTTAGCAATTGAACCAACTTATTGTAAATCAATACGAAACCCTCTTTGATAGCAACTACGTCCTCGGATTTTTCATTAGCGGCGATGGCTCTTTCATAATCATCAATAACGGGAAGGAGATTGACGATGACTTTTTCCGAAGCCGTAGAAAGCAATTCCAATTTTTCCTTATTGGTGCGCTTTTTATAATTATCAAATTCGGAATACATACGCAAGAACCTGTCATTCAGCTCTTTATATTTGATATCCAAATCTTCTAATTGTTTTTTCAGTTCCTCTTCCTTCGAAGATTTTTTACCGAAAAACTTATTTCTCTTTTCTTCAGTATGATTATCTTCACTGCTTTCTGGAACAGTTTTTTCCTCACTATCCGTATTCTGCTGAGTCTCGTTTTCTTTGTCAGTTTCAACTGACATATTGTCATTATTCTGCTGACAATTTACATTTTCGTTATTCTCAGCAGTCATTTCAGCTTTTTCTTCATTTTCCATAATATATTGATTTTTAAATCTCTACGAAATAAATTTAATCATTATCATTTATATATTAGCAAGATTTATGCCAATTATTTTTTGGCCTGCTGCCAATATTCTTCCATTTCGTCAAGGGTAAGGTCACCGATGGAGCGTCCCGACTCTTTTGCCTTTTGTTCAATATATTGAAAGCGTTGGATAAACTTGCGATTGGTTTTTTCGAGTGCGTCTTCGGGATTGACGTTAATAAAACGGGCGTAATTGACCAGGGCGAAAAGCACATCGCCAAATTCCTCCTCTACCCTATCTGACTGTTGTTCCAATTCGGCTTTCAGCTCTCCGATTTCCTCTTCCACCTTATCCCAGACCTCATCAGCATTATGCCAATCGAAGCCGACGCCGCGAGCTTTTTCCTGGATTCGGTAGGATTTGATCATGGCGGGTAGTGAAACCGGGACACCGCCTAAGACGGAGCGGTTACCTTCCCTTTGCAATTTGATTTTTTCCCAATTGTTTCTGACGTCTTCGGCGGTTTCGGCCTTGGCGTCACCGAAAATATGAGGATGGCGACGAATCAACTTTTCGCAAATGCCATTAGCCACATCGGCCACATCAAACAGATTTTGTTCAGAGCCGATTTTGGAATAGAAAACGATATGGAGCAGCAAATCGCCGAGTTCCTTGCTCATTTCATCATATTTCTTATCGATGATGGCATCGGAAAGTTCGTAGGTTTCTTCGATGGTAAGATAGCGAAGACTATCGAAGGTTTGTGTACTATCCCAAGGACATTTTTCGCGGAGTTCGTCCATAATGTCCAACAGTCGCTTAAAGGCGACCAATCTTTTATCTTCTAACATAGTTTGGAATTTTTCTGTTTGCAAAAATACGAAAAATAAGGGCAGATTTATGCAAATTTCAGGTTCAAAATTACATAACCATTTTTCTTCCAATGAAGAACAGCAGCATACCCACCACGATGCTCAAGGTCATATAGGCCAATGCCGTCCAGCAGCGACCGGAGTCCATCAAGCGGAAAACATCGGCGGTAAAGGTGGAGAAAGTGGTAAAGGCACCGCAAAAGCCGACCGTCAGCAGCAGGTAAGTTGTTTCGGACAAGGCCGTTGATTTTTGGGCACATCCCATCAGGATGCCCATCAGGAAGCAGCCCAACACATTAACGACGAAGGTGCCTAACGGCAGTGAAGCAAAGCGCCAATGGGAGCAGCCTAAGCCCACGAGGTAGCGCGACACGGTGCCTAAGGAGCCACCCAACATCACAAAAAGAATATTTTTCAGCATAGTAAAGTTTATTAAAAAAACAACGACTAATCAAAAGACTGAGCGTTTCACTATAAATGAGCAGAAAAACAAAAACCTAATCCTATTCTGCAAATAGCAACAAGCCAATCCAATATAAGCAACCCCTATGTTTATGTGTACAAAAGTGCAAACACTTAATTATTGTTCAAAGAACTGGTCAAATGCGACCTTGCAAAGATACAAAAAAACGGTTTAATAGTCATTTTGTTCAAACAAATCGTCTTTCACATATACAAAATGATGAAAATATAACCAGATACGTGTCTATGACAATGGGGCTGTGTTGGGCGGACAGACGACAATGAAGACAAATGAACACATATTCGCCCACCTAATGACTGCAACCCCAAAATACGATTTTTTTGTATTTTTGTGCTTTAATTATTGAATAAATATTGTAGTTATGAATCGGTTAAAATGGCTCATCGTATTCCTCGCAATGTTTTCTCCATCTTACGCACAGCAGTTCAAATTGGTAGAAGATACCATACGGATTAATGCCGCCGATTACATAAGTCCTATTTCAACATTTGAAATGAAATGGGCAGCAAAATATCACGGCTTTTATTTTTGCATTTTCCAAGACCAACATATCTATTTGCATTGGATATCTAAGCATCGCTTATTGGTCATTTCTGAAGACGGGAAAGATATGATGGAGGTAAGTTTGCCTAAAGATTTTCAAAGAAACTATTATGGTGACCTTTTTGTTCGTCATGATACACTTTTTCTAAGACCATATCAGCCTGATAAAGAACAAAATGGCTATTATTTTGATATGGATACATGGCAATGGATGCCCGTTGACATGGTTTCCAATGTGATATATGATGACGACCAATATTGTGTCGCAACGATAGATATGGGCGAATGGGGGGAATACACTTGGTTTATGGACAAGAAAGTGCCGTATGTCGATACGCGATATCGCACGCCCCAAATAAGCAGCGACATTTGGGATGCTTCTTCGTCAGTTACGGTTAAGCCCGCCCATCCAAAAATTAAAGAAACTATGCGCCAATACATTATGCCTAGAAAATTATCACGTATTATCAAAAAAGACGGTGCATATTATTTCATTTGTGGAAATAAGGTGGATACTTTGATTTCTTTGAAAGGGAAAGCACAATTGTGTGAAGACAACCAAACCTATGAGGCTGTTGTGCGTGATGGGCATAATTATCTATATAGCCTTGGTAGTTGGGGATGCGTAGATACGCTAAGCACTACTCCCATTCCTACCTTATTCC
>JAKSMH010000210.1 GCA_024400715.1 Bacteroidales bacterium
CACTATCAATACCGGAAGCTCTGGTTTCAGATACGCTGTGTTCTTTTGGTCGGCGACTCAGGAGGATTCCGACTGCTCTTTCTCCCGTCAATATTACTACTATGACGCTAACGTATATAACAACCGTAAAAACAAGACCACGGGACAAAGTGTCCGTTGCCTGAAAAACTAAACGGATTGAGATTTTAGAACTCGTGTTTTAGCCCCAAAATCTATTCACACTCCACAACCCACCACTCACAGTTCAACAATTAAACAGTTAAACAATTAAACAATTAAACAGCTCAACAATTCAACAATTCAACAAAAATTTATTCCTCGGGCAGGGCCTTGAATCCCAATCCCATAATTTCGGAACTGTCGATGACGTTGACGAAGGCCTGGGGATCTAACAAACGCAGGTTGGACTTGAGTTTCACCAGGTCGCTGCGGTCCAAGGTGACGTAAATCATTTTGCGTTCAATGCCCTGGTACATTCCCGTGCCCGAAAAAACGGTGCCGCCACGCTTCATATCGTTGATGATGAAATCACGGACTTCGTCGATTTTGTCGGTGACGATAAAGGCCGTTTTGTACGATTTAATACCATCTACCACGATGTCGATGACCTTGCTCTCGATGGCAATCAGGATGATGGAATAGATGGGCAGACGAAGCTGTTTGAAGGCGATGAGGGAAGTCAAAGTGATGCAGGAATCCACAATCAGCACCAATGTGCCTAAGGATATTTTGGTGTATTTGTAGATAATCATCGAGATGATGTCGCTGCCGCCGGAAGTGGCTCCAGACCTGAAAATCAGGCCAATGGCAATGCCGTAAATGACTCCGCCGACCACGGTGTTGAGGAAGTAGTCGGGTGCGAAAAACAGCTCGCTGTGCGGTATCTGCACGTAGTTGTTGACGTCAACGGCCACATCGGTGATGCCGCCGTGGATGACGGGATTGTAGCCCCACAGCATTTCCAGGGCCCAGGTGAAAACAAAAATCAATATCGTTGAAACAATTGTCTTGGCCCCGAACCTCGGACCCAAAATCAGGGTGCCGATAATCAGCAGGGGAATATCCATACAGATGGCGTAGTAACTGATGCGCCAAGGCCATACGGTGTTGAGCACGTTGGCAAGACCGTAGGTGCCGCCGGGAGCCAATAAATAGGGGTTGACAAACATCACATCGCCAATGGCGAAAAGCAAACTTCCCAAAACAAGAAGGAAATATGCCACAATCGTGTCCTTTAATTTGTTCTTATTCAGCATTTTAGTGTTTTTATTTTTCATCTGCAAAATTATAAAAATTTCAGAAAAAAATCATTGGTTTTGAAGAAGAAAAATAAAGAAAATCTAATCTTTGTTTGGAATTAAGTGTAGGTCCTGATTTTCAGTGTTTTAAGCGATAGTTTTTTTTCTTTGGGCGTTCCGGCTCCCTGACGGTCGCCGTCGGGCTTTCCGCTCAAACTTCGCCTGCTTGCGCAGGCTCGTAACCGCTGCAATCCCTAACGCACGCTTCATCGCTCTGTGCGTCGTTGGCGCGGCAAGTTGCCATTCTCTTCGTGGACAAATTCTCCCTGCCGCGCCGATGTATGGGGGCTTTCTTGTCCTGCCGCACCTCCTTCGTCGGTGCAACCGATTATTAGTTGCGATGTCCTCCAGACATCGTCTTTGCTGTGCCAGCCAGCATCATCCCACAGATGTCCGAAAGGCATCGCCTTGGGTAACCGGGGACGCAGTCACCGGAGAGTGACAGTCTGTTGCCCACTCCTGATGCCTGAAAAGGCATCGCTTTGAATAACCCCGCACAAGGCCGCAGTCCGCAGTGAGGGGAGCTCTAACAAGATAAAAAATGACAATTCAAAATAAATTTGTGGAAAGATGAATTTTATTCAGAATAAATCATTACCTTTGCACAAAATTTAAAACTCTATATTTAAAACATAAATCTATAATTATGAAGACTGTACACAATTTCAATGCAGGACCTTGTGTCCTTCCAAAAGAAGCGATTGAATCAACAATCAATGCCATTCGTAATTTTGACAACACCGGTGTTGGTTTGATGGAAATCTCACACCGTACTCCGGGTTGGGAACGCATCATGGCCGAAACTCGTCAATTATGGCGCGACCTTCTCAACATCCCCGAAGAATACGAAGTATTGTTCCTCGGTGGTGGCGCAAGCACTCAATTCTTTAATGTTCCTGCCAACCTGATGAAGACCAAGGCTGCTTATTTGCAGACTGGCGTTTGGGCAAAAAAAGCCGCCAAGGAAGCCAAAAACTTTGGTAAGGTTGAAATCGTTGCTTCTTCAGAAGACAAGACTTACAGCTACATTCCTAAGGGTTGGACGGTTCCTGCTGATGCCGACTATTTCCACATCACTACCAACAACACCATCTACGGTACTGAAATCCGCAAGGATTTTGATGCCAGCGAAATCAACAATGTCATGCTCGTTGCCGATATGTCATCAGACATTATGAGCCGTCCTGTTGACGTTAAGAAATATGGTTTGATTTACGGTGGCGCTCAAAAGAACGTGGGTCCTGCCGGCGTTACTTTCGTTATCGTTAGAAAAGACATCCTCGGCAACATCGGTGACCGCGCTTATATGAATCCGCTTCCAACGATGGTTGACTACCGCACCCACGCCGCTGAAGAAGCCAAGAACATCTCTATGTTCAATACTCCTCCAGTACTTCCTATTTTCGTTATGCACGAAACTTTGACTTGGTTGAAGAACACTATCGGTGGTGTTGCTGAAATGAACAAGATCAATATGAAGAAGTCCAATATGTTGTACGAAGAAATCGATCGTAACAGTATGTTCGTTGGTACCGTTGCCGACAAGGCCGACCGTTCCATCATGAACCACTGCTGGGTTATGGCTCCTGGTTACGAGGACAAACAAGACGCTTTCATGGCATACGCCAAGGAATGCGGTATGATCGGTATCAAGGGTCACCGTTCAGTGGGCGGTTTCCGTGCTTCTCTCTACAACGCTTGTTCAGTAGAAGACGTCGAAGCCCTCGTTGCCTGCATGCAAGAATTTGAAAAAGCAAACAAATAGTTTTATTAACAAGTGAACAGTGATCAGTGAACAGTGATCAGATTTTATGAATCATAAGGATTTAAATGTTTGGAAGGAAAGTATGCTTTTAGTGAAAAAAGTTTATTTATTACTTGCGAGTTTCCCACAATCCGAACAATTTGGTTTATGTTCACAAATGAGAAGAGCTGCGGTTTCAATTCCGTCAAATATTGCGGAAGGTTGTGGTAGAAATAGCGATAAGGAAGCAATACACTTTTGTTATATTTCTCATGGCTCGCTGGCAGAATTGGAAACACAGCTGCTGATATCGGCAGATTGAAATACATAAAGTCTGATAATGATATTTTTGATCAGATAACGACGGTTAGAAAATTGTTATCAGGTTTTATTAATCATCTACAACAGAAAAACGATGTGAATGCGTAGCACTCTCATAACAGTTCACAGTTCACAGCTCACTAATAACAAAAATCATGAAAGTATTAATCGCAACAGAAAAACCATTCGCAAAAGCCGCCGTTGACGGCATTCGCGCTATCGTAGAAAA
>JAKSMH010000211.1 GCA_024400715.1 Bacteroidales bacterium
TCGCCGGAGGAAACGTCGTAGAAGCGGGGAAGTAAATCTACCAAGGTTGATTTTCCCGCACCGGAAGCGCCAACCAGGGCAATGGTTTTTCCCTTGTGCAATTTGAAATTGACCCCATTCAGCACATCGTATTTTCCGTTAATTTGGTTTCCATTATAGGAAAAACCGACATTTTTGTATTCGATTTTATCTTTAAATTCTGAAAGAGAAACAGGATGCTCATCTTCTACTATAACTTCCTCACCATCAATGATTTCGTATATTCTTTCCGCTGATGCGAGTCCTTTTTGGATGGTGTAAACGGAAGTTACTAAGGTTTTTGCCGGGGAAATAATGCGGGCGAAGACCAAAATGTACAAAACGAAAATTCCGCCGTTAAATAGACTTTCCGGAGCGAAAATTCCGCCGAGCAGGAGAATCACCATAAGGGCGAAAATGCTGAGAAATTCAACCAAAGGAGAGCCTAATTCGTTGATTCTGAATATCTTTTTATTTAATTTATAAAATTCGTGATTTTCATTTTTGAAATTTTCAGACATAAAATCAATGGCATTATAAGCTTTGATGATTCGTAGGCCGCTGATGGTTTCTTCAAAAATGGCACTTAGACGACCCAGGAGTTGTTGGGCCTTGGTAGATTTGCGTTTGATGCTTTTCCCAATGATGGTGATAAAATAGCCGGCGATGGGCAGGATAATGAGAACCAATAGCGTTAATTTTGTGCTGATGCTGAAAAGCACGATGAGGAAGATGGTTACGATAAAGGGGTCGCGGCAAATCGAATGCAGCGTGGCAATGATGGACCATTCCACTTCCTGTACGTCGGCACCCATCCGGTTCATAATATCGCCTTTGCGGTGATGCGAATAAAACGAAAGAGGCAAAATGATAAGTTGGTGGTAAATTTCGTTCCGCAATTGGTTCAGAATGCCGCAGCGAATGGCTGAAAGGAAAAAGGCCGCCATATAGCGACACAGGTTGGACAAAAATGAAAGCACCACCATAGTTCCCGCAATGTAAAACAAGGCGGCAAGTTTTCCGTGGTTGCTGATGATCACAAACATAAAATAATAAAAAGTATTGATGGCAAAATCAATACTTAGGGCAAATTCCGGCTTGCTTGTGACCGCTTCGGTTTGTTCAAACAGCACCTGCAAAAACGGCACCACCATCGAAAGCGAGAAGATGGAAAAGATGGAATAAAGGAGATTGAAAAAGATAATAAGCGCAATATTACCCTTGTACGGCAGCACGTGTTTGAAGAGACGGATAACAAGCTTCATTTTTTTCAATTTAAAACGCAAAAATACAAAATATTTGTTTTATCTTTGCAAAGTTAATAATATACTAATTCAATATGAAAAAAATATTAATTCTGTTGGTTTTTATGGGCTGTTTGATAGTAGTTTTTGCACAAAGAGACAGTTCAAAATGCTTGATTTCATTTTATAATGTTGAAAATTTATATGAGCCGGAGAATGATTCCTTGTTTAAGGATGATGATTTTACGCCCGATGGAATGTATCATTGGACGTATGGCAAATATGTCAAGAAAATCAACAATATCGCAAAAGTGCTGATTGCAATGGGGCAGGGCGACCCGCCAGACATTGCGGCGATGGCGGAAGTGGAGAATGACAAGGTGTTTCAGCGTTTTTGCTATCATTCGCCCTTGCAAAAGTTTCATTATGGCTTTGTGCATTTTGACGCTCCCTACGTTCGTGGCGTGGAAACGGGCTTGCTGTATCGAAAGGATAGGGTGCGGATTGTCCATTCGGAGGCAATTCCGATAGTTTTTCCGTTTGAGCCGTCCACCAAAAACCGTGATATTTTATATGTGGCAGCGCAGATGGGCGTTGGCGACACTTTTCACCTTTTTGTCAATCACTGGACGTCTCGTTATGGAGGGTACGGGGCGACCATTCCCAAGCGGAATTATTATGCCCAGGTGCTTCGTTCTCGAGTGGATTCGTTGTTGTCTGTGGATCACAATGCGAAAATTATCATTGTGGGCGATTTTAATGATTATCCCACCGATGAAAGTGTAAGTCAAACTTTGGGAGCGTGCAATATGAAAAAGACCGACACGGCGGCATTATACAACTTGATGTATCGGTTTTTGGAAATGAACAATGTGGGAACGCACAAACACGAGGACTTTTGGGGTTGTCTGGATCAGGTGATTGTGTCAAAACCCTTGCTGACAGCTCCCGACACTTCGTTGCACATTGTGGAAAATCAAGCCCACATTTTTAAAGAAGACTTTATGGTATTGGATGACGAAAAGTATGGCGGTTACAAGGTGTTTAGAACCTTTTTGGGACCACGTTATCTTGGCGGTTATCGCGACCATTTGCCGGTTTATATCGTTTTGGAAAACAATAAGTGATCGTTTTAATTTTCAGTTGGAATTTGGCGTTTTTTGGCTGTTTTGCGGATGCATAAGGTTAGGATAACCAATATAATGCTGCCAACAATCCGAGATGCCAATTCGTGGTGAAGAAGTGATGAGGGCAATTTTTGAGTGATACTCAATTTACCCTTGCGTTTTCCGCTGGTCCATCTCTTCTTCAAAAAGCAATTCCCTTATTTCAGCCAATTGCTGAGTGCTAAGCTCGTTGAACGAGAAATCTTGTTGAATGAATGGCGGAATAGCTCGTCGCGTGATGAAAGGCAGGTTTTCTCGAAGGACCTGTTCGTCGCTGATGGAAAGCCGACATTGTTCGGTCTTGAGAAATTGTAAAATGCGCAGTCCATCGGCTTTTTCGTGAAAGGCGTGCCTAAAATGAGCCAAATCCTTGGAATTTTTGCGAAGTGGCTGCCACAAATCGTCATTTTTGAATTGTTTCTCTAAAAAATCGATAAATTTGTTATGCCGATTTTCCAAATAAAGTACATCAATCAAATCGTAGCATTGTTTTACTTCGTTAAAAAGTGAAAAATGGTATATGGGATAGCTGTCCCAGATTCCTTGACTTCCTTTGCGTAAGGCAGGTCCTGTGCCGAAAAAGACTCGGTCGGAGAAACGGGCGGCAGGATACACCATCTCACTATTCCAGTTGCTGACAGGCGACATCTTGCGTAGTTTTTGCAGCAGGTAGAAATCCTCGCCGCTTTTCATCGGGGTAATGCCGTTGATTTTTTTCAACGCCTTGATGCTAACGGCAATGGCTGATCCAATCGCAGTGAAACTATACGGACATCCAATCCGAAAGAGATTCAGGAGGCAGTTCCGCATATAGATTTCGTAGCGGAGAATGGCCCTGTTGGCCTGCTCATCGTTGGTGAGAGGGTGAAAATAGGGCACGGAAACCACATTTTTTTTAGGATGTTGTTCAAAATTTTGCGCAATGGATTCTACATAGTGGGGACCGAAGACGGTGTCGGCATCCATACTGATGAGAATGTCGTTATCATCGGCGACGGACATGATGTGGTCAAAAAGCACTTTCCGGGCAAAGCCAACGCCGAAATTCTTATCATTCCATCCCTTGCCTTTGGAACTCTTGTCTATGAGGTGTAAGGAAAAGGGAAACTGCTGTCCTTCTAACCAGGACAGCAGTTTTTGGTTTTGTTCGCATATTTC
>JAKSMH010000212.1 GCA_024400715.1 Bacteroidales bacterium
CACCCATTGTACCACGTCATCCATCGGCATATTCGGATGGGTGTCAAGGAACTTGATAGCATTACGCATGGCATAATACAGCAACATATCGCGATAAGCGTGATAGGCCTCATAATGTTTTAGGATTCTGACTTTTCGGCGGCTATTTTCCATTCCTTCGCCGAAAACCTCCAAGTGCTTAGCGGTTTCAGGGTCTTCGTTCAAGATTTTAATACCATACATTCTCAGCTGTTTCACATCCAAGTCGGTCTGATATTTACCCACCGACAGCAGATAGGCCTTACCGGTCCACTCTTCCAATAATTTGCAGCCCCGTATAGTTTCCTCCATTGTGTCTGGCGCAAATGTTTCAAATTCAATATTTTGGATTTTACGTTTTCTTTTATCTCTTTGCTGATATTTCTGCGTATTGCGGGCGATAGCATACATATTGTACATCCACCAGAAAGCCGGCATCACCTGTAGTTCATTGGTATGTTCGTCGTTGCTAACCAGACTGAACGGCAATTTTATGTT
This sequence comes from Bacteroidales bacterium, assembly GCA_024400715.1. The sequence continues at coordinate 517 of JAKSMH010000212.1, forward strand.
CAGTTCATATTTGTAATCCGCCTTTGACAAGAGTGTGAAGGAAGCGAAAGTAGAGGAATGCTTGACTGAAGAACAGAGTCCGGGCCAGAAGCCGCGTTTGGCATTGATTTCCCCATCCGTGGCACGGCTGTTGTGGTTAGAACCGATGGTTGCTCCAGCCGCCATATTGCTCTGTCCCATCACGCACGAGGAAATCAGGAAGGAATTATTGTGATGTTGCTCATGTGAAGGAAAGATCAGGTTATTCAGCACCTCGCAGCAGGAGATGGTGGAATTATCGCCCAGGACAGAATAAATTATCCTTGCCCCATACTTAAGATTGCAATTATCACCCACCACAAAACGCACAGCCACTACCGAATAGAAAATACGGCAGCCATACCCCACGATGCCGTTCACCAAGATGGAACCTTCACCAATTTGACTTGGTTCTTCGGCAGAAGAATTGACGGTTACATTCTTCAACTTGCTGGCACCTTTGATATAGCAATGGGAACCGATTTTCACATCTTTCAGAATCCACGAGTTCTTAATCACACACTCTTCACCGATTGTTCCATAATAACCTCTTCGATTGTCGAAGGTGTGCTGGGTGATTTCCGCCAGACGCCGCTGCAGCACCGTATCGTCCTTATACTTAGCCCACAAATAGGCATCTGCCGTGATCATTCCGTCAAAGGGCATAATACGGCGGCTGCCGGCTTCATTCATCACCTCCAACCACACACGTACGTCTTCCGGTTCTCCCTCCTTCACGATACCGTTACCGAACTTGGAGTGGTCGGTAGCCGACAACTCGTGCACATTGAACAGAATCGAGCAGTCGCCAATGATATAATTGGCCATATAATGGACATCGTGAATTGCCACATTGTCACCAATATCGCAAGAAATAATGCTACTGTCGGTGATACCCACCGGCAGCCGCAAATCGTGATACTGCAGGGTTTCGCAAGCCACCCGTCCGATACGCACCATTCCAAAGAAGCGGTTGTTGCGAATCATACTCGTGTCAAACTCATCCGTCACCCAGATATCGTCCCAATTGGTGGCGGTATTGCTGTTTTTCACCAAACCTTCCACCTCGTCAGAACGCAAATGCCGCCAGCCATTAATCGGCTTTTTCACCTGCTGGTTTCTGAAAAAATATTCATCATAACCGTGTAAGAACTTTTCTTCGATGAAGTTCTTGTAAATACGGTCATACGGTAGTAACATCACGGTATCCATAACTATTTGTTTATTAGTTTTACAGAAAAACAAGTCTGTACGACTTAGTCGATTTTTTTCACCATTGACATCGGGACTTGTAACATAAAGGAAGCCAGATTATTCAAGACAAGCATAAAATGGCGATGTCCGTTGATTTTGGCGACCACTCCTTCCACGCCACGCATTTCACCTTCGGTCACCACCACCCTATCGCCTTCGAAAATTTCCACCGGTTGCAAATTCCGACCATCGCACAAGGACAACACCAACATAAAATCGGACATCTGTTTATCGGGAATAATCATACTCGAATTGGTAAAACGGTCAGTTACCAATAGCGTCTTGTATTTCAATCCATTCACGATATTGAAACGATCGGCGGCGGTACAACGCATAAAACAAGTGGAAGTTATCAAAGGTACCTCAATCGTCTTTTTTCGTTGATTAACATATACGTGTTCCTCCATACTTGTCGGCAAGAAATTCTCCACGCCAATATCGGACAATAGCTTCCGCACCGCCTTTTCCTGACGTGGTCTTGTTCTCAACACATACCAATTTTGTTCGTTCAGCACCGTCATTTTGGACACTCTTTACACAGCTTCGCCACTGTCGGGGACCTGTCGTCTCCGAACAAGTGGCTTATTATCAACACAATACCATCCCCAAGCTACTATTATACTTAATTTGCAAAAATAAGTTTTTTTTTGGAAAATTCGCAATTATTTGCAACTTAAAAATTTATTACATTAATATATAGCGAAAGGGCTTCCTTGCAATGCAAAGAAGCCCTTTCATATCAGCATTAATGTCTTATTTCAAGCGTTTCACGTAGTCTTCCACCTCATTAATCAAAATATCCTTTTTGATTACTCGTTTATCCTTATCAACCAAGAACATATACGGAATTGTAATCAAATAGAAAAGCTCCTCGTTTTGGATTTGCTGATCATAATTCCAACTATGTATCCATTTGGGATTGGCTTCGGTCCGCATATAATTGTCGAAAATCTTTTTGTCGTTTTCGAAATAAACGGTCAGCACCACGATTTTGCCTTCATCAATAGCTTTATTCAAGACTGGGTAATCTTTCATTCTTGTTCTGGCTTCTCGGCAAGTAGGACATTCGGGATGTTGAAAATACAGCAACATATAGGGGGCTTTCACCTCATAGAGGCTCGTGGTGTCGCCATTCCCCAAAACAATATTGAAATTGGGTAAGATACTACCATCCAAGTTTTTGTCCAGATGTTTTAATTCTGCTTCATAGCGAACCTTTTTTACCTTACTGGTTTTATCGTAGGCGATGGCGTCTTTCAACATTTCGATATAGATGCCTTCCACGCGATATGGAGATTTGGTAGCACCGAGCACTTTTTCCATGTGTTCAAAGAAAGCCGCATACGACTTTTCATTGGCATGAGCAGCCTTCAGCACTTTTTTCATAATCGGAGCACCTTCTTGATAATCAATATAATACATCAAATTGGCAAATTGTTTATGCTTATTGATGGCCATGGGTGTATTGAGCAGTCTTTCATCCTCCCAAACATAATTATCATAAAGATGTTCAGCCATATACAGTTGCATCAAATGCTGATTTCCATAAATTTCACGGGGAGGTGCCTGAATTTCCATTGTGGATTTGATAACCGAACCCAACAAATAGTCCTTATATTTTTCTGAGATTTCCTGCTGATACGCCTTCTTTTCTTCATCAATGCGTAAGGCACGAGCCGTCAGCGAATCAATGAAGGGCTGCATCAGGTTTGTGATGATCTGGGAGTCCATTATTATAA
>JAKSMH010000213.1 GCA_024400715.1 Bacteroidales bacterium
ATTACATATCAAAATTTTCATATCTTTAATTTTTTTAGATTGCAAAAATACGAAATTAGACGGAATAGAGTTATATAAAATGACTATTTTTGCATTTAATTATATATTACTGATTAATAAGACCCTCAATGTCGAAATGTAAGGCCGCTTTGCTTCTGTTTTCTTGCTTTCTGCTCTCTTTCTCGGCATGGGCACAGTCAACAAATGGGACGAAAAAGGGAAGTGTCGTCATCGATTCTATGACCATCACGCTCGATACTTTTTCCATTATTCCGAATACTTTTGTCCTTGAGGGTTTGGATTCGGCCGATTATCAGGTGGATTTTTTAAATGCCACCATACATGTTTTGAATAAAAAGGCACTGGGGCAACGCATTGACTATTCCTATCGCAGTTTCGGTATGAATTTGCTTCAGCCGCGGCAACATCGCTCCCAAAATCTGAATTACCGCCAGCGAAGCAGTATCTATCAGCAAATGACACCCATTGTGCCCAAAACGGAAGAGTTCTTTTCCGGCAATGCTTCGCATTTGCAGAGCACGGGCTCTATCTCACGAGGCGTAACCATCGGTACCAATCAGGATTTCTTGCTCAATTCGACGATGAATCTGCAGTTGTCGGGACAATTGGCGGATAAACTGACCGTCGTGGCCAATATCACCGACAAGAACGTGCCGATTCAGCCCGATGGCAATACCCAATCCATTCAGGATTTTGATCAAGTGTATATCAAACTGAATTACGACAATCGCTTTATGCTCAGCGCCGGCGATATCGAGGCCCAATTTGATCGGGACGCGTTTCTGAAAGTCAACAGAAAATATATGGGCCTTGAGTTTAATGCCGACAATACCCTGAAAAACGGGGATGTGTTGAAAAATACGGTCGGCGGCGGCGTGAGCAAAGGAAAATACGTGAAAAAGAATATTACACCTCTAAACGGAGTGCAGGGGCCGTACCGCTTGACCGGCGAGCAAAATGAAACCAATATCGTTATCATCGCGGGGAGCGAACGCGTCTATATCGATGGACAACTGTTGACCCGCGGTCAGGATCAGGATTACACCATCGATTATAATACGGGTGAATTGACTTTTACCGTGAAACACCTGATGACTTCAGAAAAACGTGTCATCGTGGAGTATGAATATTCGGATAAACATTACGCTCGCTACAATCTATATACTTTTAACGAGTTTACCCACGAGAAAAACAGCAAGTTGAAGCTGAATGTGAATCTTTTTCATGAACAGGACCTGAAAAACCATTCCATCCAACCCGAATTGAACAATATGCAGAAACTCTTTCTGTCTCAATTGCCACCCGATGTCGAAAACGGTTTTTATCCTCGTGCCGATTCCGCTTATTATAGTACTAATGAAATCCTATATGAACGGCGGGATACCGTGGTGAATGGCGAAACGTATCAGTTTTATGTGTATTCTACGAGTTTTACAAATCAATTGTACCGATTGGGCTTTTCCCTGGTGGGCGAAAATCAGGGAAATTATGTGCTGGTGAGTAGTGCCGCCAACGGCCGCGTGTTTCGTTGGGTGGCTCCCGTCAACGGAGTGCCGCAGGGTAATTACGAACCGGTGCAGTTGTTGACCACGCCCAAAACCCAGGACCTGGCAACCATCGCGGCTTCCTACGACTTCTCTGCCAATACCGGTTTGGCAGCGGAAGTGGCTTTGTCCAACTACGATGAGAATAATTTTTCCAAAAACAATAAAAATAACGTGGGCTTTGCCTATATGATGCGCTTCCATCATCAAAAGGAACTGAAGAAAAAAACGCGGCAGTTGGCCCCGTGGCGCTTCTATACGAAGGTGTTTTATGAATTTATCCATAAGAATTTCCGTGTTTTCGAAAGTACGAGAGATGTGGAATTTAAACGGAATTACAATCTGGACGAGGATTATTCAAAGCGCTTTTCGGAACAAATGGCACAATTGACCCTGGGTTTTCAAAATGATGAAATAGGCGAGACGCATTATGATTTGAATTGTCTGTCGCGATTTGGCAGTATGAATGCCCTTAAAAACGAACTGAACGCCAATATCCATAAGCAGGGATGGAAGTTCTCGACGGTCACTTCATACTTGTTTACCAACGATTCGCTTCAAAAAACGAATTACGTGAAAACCTACAACAACTTGTCCAAGTCCTTCCGCCAGGTGGAAATCGGCGTGAGGGATAAATTTGAGTACAATGCCATGCGAGACCGCTTCGCCGACTCGTTGCGTATGGGCAGCAATGGATTTAACGAGGCGACTTTCTTCTTGAAAAATAACGACTCTATGCCGTATCTGTATCAGATTTCATATAAAAACCGTGTGGAAAGTATCCTGAGCAATAATGCGTTGAGCATGGGAACGATGAGTAATGATGCCCAGCTGTCTTTTGAATTGGCTAAGCTGAAAAATAACCGTTTGAAAGGCGATTTGACGTATAGAAATACCCAAATTCGTGATCAGGAAGGACGTTTTAACAGCGAAAACTACTTTTTGGCGGGACTGGACTATACCGGTCGCTTTTTCAAAAACGCCATCGTGCTCAATACACATTACGAGGCGGGAAGCGGTATGGAACAGAAAATGGTCTATTCCTTTTTGAAAGTCGCGGAAGGGCAGGGCGTCTATACTTGGAATGACTACAATGGCAACGGTATCGAGGAATTGGACGAGTTTGAGGTGGCGGCTTTTCAAGATCAGGCCAATTATATTAAGGTATGGCAGACGGGCAACGAGTACATCAATACGTTCAATAACCAATTCTTGCAGACCATACAGTTGCGTCCCGCCAATGTCTGGGCCAATAAAAAGGGAATCAAGGGCGTCTTGGCACGCTTTTCCAATACCACGACCTTCAAAACCGTGCAGAAAAACACCTTTAGCCGTAATGCGAATGCCATCAACCCCTTCTATTTTAAATATGAAGATTCTAATTTGGTATCCAGCAATCTTTCCTTTATCAATACTTTGACCTATAACCATAAATCAATTTTTGGTATCGACTTCATTGTCCAAATGAATAAAACCAAGAGTCTGCTTTATTATGGAACGGATATGGGCGGCTATAGTCTCCACCAAGTGGTCGTGAGAGGAAATCCGTGTGACCTGTTGTCGCTCAAAACCGACTATGTCCACTCCGAAAAGGACAACTATTCACAATATATGTCATCGAGGAGTTATAGGATTGAAATGCACAACACCTCCACCGATGTGGATTTTCACTATAAAAACAAACTGTTCGTTCAGTTGTCGTACCTGTTTTTCTATAAGCGGAATCGCTTGGATTTTCAAAAGGCCTGGCAGCACAAGGTGAATTTGGAAGTGAAGTACAAAATGCTGAAAAAGGGAAACCTGATTGCCGATGTGGCTTATATTAATATGAAATACAACGATGTGGAAAATACCAGTCTGAGTTATGAGATGTTGGACGGATTGAGCGTGGGCAATAATATGACTTGGAATGTGAAATACGAGGCGAATATTACGGACTTTCTGCAGATAAACCTTTTGTA
>JAKSMH010000214.1 GCA_024400715.1 Bacteroidales bacterium
CGGAATGTGCCAGCCCACGGGACATATACCCGTGACAAAATCGCCATGGACGGTCGTTTCGGGTTTGTCATTGCTGCCTTTTGGCACGCCCACGGTGGCATACCAGTCGTATAAATGGCCATATACGCTGAAATTATAGACGGTGTCGGGAAATTCGGGTGCGTAGTACGTTCTGTTTCTGACCGAATCGTAGGTAATCAAGTAGCGTTCGGTGCGGCTGTTGGAGAGTGTCCAGCAGAAGGGGCCCACAAACTTGGAATTATAGGCGTTGCCGTCGGCGTCATAGACGAGGCCGCCGCAAAGATAGACCATGTAATGGAGGATGCTGTCGCAGCCGTGTTCCATCGTGCTGAGCTCGAAATCATTGGGGCCACCGTGCCAACCGGCGGGCAGCTCGGTAGAGTCGATTCTCAGCGTGTCCCAAATTTCGTAAATCGGATACACGTCCAGAACCAAGGTGGCCACGCTGTCGTAGCCGAACTGTGAATTCCAGCTGTAATGTTGCGCTTCAACGCTGGTGGAATCGTAATGCCCCGCAGGGAGTGTCGGAATGGTGTCGCCACGGAAAACCGACTTGCTCTCATAGCCGCGGAAGAAACCCGTTTGGGCCAGCAGTGTGTCGGGATTGGCTTCATCGCTGTTCTGGCAGCCTTCCATCAACATGTCGTTGCGAATGAGCTGGGCATGTTCCACCCCCTCGCTCGAGTTGATGTCGGGTCCTGCCGGATGGCTGAAAAACACATGTCCGTAAGAATAAGAGGAGTGACCGGCCATGCCGTGCGATACCCCCGTGCCGCGGGCAAAATCCTGCGCCGAAAGCTGCGTGACAGCCATTGCCAATAACAAAACCAAAGATAGCTTATAGTACCAAGCTGTATTCATATTCAAAAAAATTTAATGTTTCAATGTAAAAGTTCGGCATTTTGTTGTTATTTATGGAGCGTTGGTGTAACATGTTGTTGCGAGATGGTTCGCGGAACGCGAATGCCGACCCTGCGCAAGTTGTCGCGTTTACAAAATGCTGAATGAAAAAAACAACTAAAATGAAAAAAAATGTGGCAAGAAAACTTCCCATTTGCCTTTGCCCCCGAAGAACCGCTTGCAATTGGATTAGTTTGCGTGGGGGGGGGTAAAGTGTTGTGTGTCAATATGTTGTATTTATATAACATCGTTTTGTGCCACAATTGATTTCAGTATGCAAAAATATAAAAAAATACAACTAATTTTAATTTGGGAGAAAAATTTTTTTTACTATATTCCTATTTCATCAAAAAAAATCGCCATCAAGGTTGGAAAAGCGTAGTCGTGTCGTTTGTCGAAGGGGATTTTGATATACGGGTGATGGTCGGCGGGTAGTGCCTGAAGGGGCGCCTGATAAAAAACGGCTTCTATGCTTTGGTGCGTCAATTGGTGTTTGGCTTTGAATAAAACCTTGAATTTCAGTGGCTTGTCGGATTCTGTTTCGATAAGTGGAAGTTGGTACAGACCCTTCCAGATGTCGTTTCCTTGTCGTTGTTCGATGTAGAATCCACCGTTATCAAGAATGAATAGGAAGTGAAAGTATCGTTTTTTGATATTGATGTTTTTGATGCTGACGGGCAGCAAATCAACTTCGTCGTGAAGATGGGCGTAGCAGTCGTTTTGGAGCGGACAGCGTGTGCAATCCGGATTTTTGGGGACGCATTGCAAGGAACCAAAATCCATCAGCGCTTGATTGAAATCGGCGGGATTAACGCCGGTAAGGAGCTTCTGGCACAGTGCCGTAATCTTCTTTTTCGTGGTGTTCAGCATAATGTTTTCATGGATGCCGAATACGCGGCTAATGATGCGGAGCACGTTGCCGTCAACGGCGGGGTGGGGAAGTTGGTAGGCAAACGATGCGATGGCCGCCGCGGTGTAGTCGCCAATGCCTTTGAGGGCTCGAATTTCCTCGTAAGTCGTTGGGAACAGTCCGCCGTGTCGGGTCATAATGTTTTGGGCGGCGGCGTGCATATTGCGGGCGCGTGAGTAGTAGCCCAGTCCCTGCCAAACTCGCAAAACCGCTTCCTCGTCGGCTTCGGCCAGGGCTTGCACGCTTGGGAAGGTGTTGATGAAACGCAGGTAGTAGTTCCATCCCTGTTGGATGCGGGTTTGCTGCAAGATAATCTCCGATACCCAGACCCTATAAACATCGCGTTCACCCCGCCAAGGGAGTGAACGCTTGTTTTCTTCATACCGATGAAGTAAAATGGTAGTAAATTGCATTGAATTAGTTGTTGCCGATGATTTGGAATAATTTGTCCAATTTCGGAGTCAGGATGATTTCCGTACGACGGTTTTTGGCGCGAGAAGCGGCACTGTCGTTGGCTTCGATGGGGAAGTATTCGCTTCTTCCGGAAGCTGACAAACGTGATGGGGCAATGTTGTTGCCTTTCAACAGGGCTTTCACAACGGCGGTGGCTCTCAAAACGCTCAAATCCCAGTTGTCCTTGATTTGGCCGTTGCCTTTGTAAGGAACATTGTCGGTGTGACCTTCAATCAGCACGGAGATTTCGGTTTCCTTTTCTAGAACTTCCGCCAATTTTGAAATGGCTTGCTGTCCTTGGGTGTTGATGGTCCAACGGCCGGAAGCGAAAAGCAATTTGTCATCCATAGAAACATAAACCTTGCCGTTCTTTTCGGAAACATTCAAGCCGCTGCCTTCAAAACCTTTCAAAGCGTCGCTCACCGTGGCTTTCAACTTCTTGACTTCGGCATCCTTTTGGTCCAAAATCTGCTGGAGTTCGCCTAAACGGGCTTCTTTGTCGCTCAATTCCATTGAGGCAAGGTTGAGTTCGTCTCTTTGGGCATTGATTTCAGCTTCTTTTTCATTGAGTTGGGATTTGATTTTTTCAATGTCGGCCAATAATTTGTTGACTTGCGTGTTGTTGTTCACATTGAGTTCCGCAAATTGTTTGAGCAATTCGTCGTAATCGCGTAAGGCCTTGGCCAAATCCTTTTCAGATTGAGCCAGGCGCTTGCTGAGGGTCAGGGTGTCGTTGGTGAGCTGCTTAACGCGGGCGGTCAATTGATCAACTTGCTGTTCCAATTGCTTGTTGGCATTTACCGTATTGATGTTGTCCTGATTGAGAACTGCCAAGTTGTCGGAACAGGTTTTGTAACTTTCTTCCAATTCGGCATACTTTTGTTTGGAAACACAGCTGGCAAGTAAAATGCTTGTGGCCAATAATCCTGAAATCAGTAATTTAATTTTCATTTTTTTGCTGTTGTTTTTTTTGATTTTTGTAAATATTATTGATATTAATGGTGCAAAAATACAAAATATGAGTATGATGGTAAATCTTTGGCTGAAAAAGAAATGAACAACAAAAGTTTAATTAAAACGGAGTTGTCATTTTCAGTCGTGTAAAGAGATTCCAACCTACGCTGCGCTGCGGCGGAATGGCGATGATGCTAAATCCCAGTTGACCGGATTCGCATTGCTTCTATTTCTTCTTCAGTTAAGTTGGTGATTTCCGCAATCAAGTGGAT
>JAKSMH010000215.1 GCA_024400715.1 Bacteroidales bacterium
TAGGAACGGTTTCCTGAATTTCAATACCATAGCCGTTGAGACCAACTCGCTTGGCCGGATTGTTGGTGATGAGGCGGATTTTGCTGGCATTTTGGTCCTTGAGGATTTGCGCGCCAATACCGTAATCGCGTTCGTCGGCTTTGAATCCCAATTCAAGATTGGCTTCCACGGTGTCGCGACCTAATTCCTGTAAATGGTAGGCCTTGAGTTTGTTAACCAATCCAATGCCTCTTCCTTCCTGACTCATATAAAGCACCATTCCCTTTCCTTCATTTTCAATCATTTCCATAGAACGATGCAGCTGGGCTCCGCAATCGCATTTGCACGAGCCGAAAATGTCGCCGGTGGCGCAAGAGGAGTGTACGCGCACCAGCACAGGGTCACCGTCTTTCCAATCGCCTTTCTTGAGCACCAAATGCGTGCTGTTGTTGTTAAGCTGGGTGTAGGCAATGAGTTTGAAATTTCCCCATTGGGTGGGCAGGTTCACTTCCTGTTCCTTGCGGATGAATTTCTCGGTTTTGATACGATAGGCAATCAGATCCTGAATGGTAATAATCTTGATGTCGTATTTTTTAGCCACTTCCATCAGTTGTGGAAGACGAGCCATCGTGCCGTCGGGATTGATGATCTCAATAAGACATCCAACGGGTTGGAGGCCTGCCAATTTGGTTAAGTCAACCGTGGCTTCCGTGTGGCCGGCGCGTACCAACACACCGCCATCTCTGGCACGTAAGGGGTTGACGTGCCCCGGTCGGCCAAAATGTTCGGCTTTGGCGTTGGGATCTGACAAGGCCTTGATGGTAAGGGCCCTGTCGCGCATGGAAACCCCCGTCGTGCAGCCGTGTCCCAAAAGGTCAACGGTGACGGTAAAAGGTGTGCCCAACAGTGACGTGTTAAGGTCAACCTGCATATTTAATTTCAACTGGCTGCAGCGTTCTTCCGACATCGGTGTACAAAGAACCCCACGACCATATTGAAGCATGAAATTGACTTTTTCCGGTGTAATGTGCTCGGCCGCTATGATAAACTCGCCTTCGTTTTCACGATCTTCATCATCAACAACTATTAAAAATTTGCCTTGCTTGAAATCTTCAATGGCTTCTTCAATCGTGTTTAGTTTTATCTCCATTCTTTCTTATAAAAGTTTAATGATTTAATATACCATCTGTGTGATGCTATTGAGCTGGTGTGTTTATTGTATCTGATCGCAATTCTAAAAGGAACGCCTTGCGGAACAGGTGTCAATTCATTGCTGTATCCAAAGTAGGAGGAGGATGGATATTCTGTTAAGTTATAAGGTGTCCAGTCGCTTTCGTGAATGGTTCCGTCAAATGAAGCGGTGGAATAATAAACCTGGTAAAAATCAGGGTCGGTAACTTCGTTGATATGATGCTCGATTTTAAGATAGCTGTCATTATCATTAATGATGATTTCGGGAGAAACCATCCAGTCGTCGCAAGTGGAATTGACAAACAAATGGTACATATAATTGTCCGCGAATTGCCAGCCGTTTTCATCGTTTTGCCACCATCCTCCAGTCGTGAAGGAGTTGGCATCGAAAGTCAGCTTTTGAAGCAGGATTTCTTCTTCCTGCGGGGCGACTTTGATGTCGTCAATGGTGCGAATGGCAAATTGGTAATCGTTGTTGTAAATCGTCAAGATGCCCGTCAAATCGTATTCCTTGGTGGCATCAATGACAAAGTTTCTGAATTTGGCATAGTTGGAAGTCCTCACGGTAATGCTGTAATTTTCAAGTTCGCGGTCGCAGGTGATGTCGTTGGTGGCCAACTGCAAACCGTGACAGTCCGCTTTGAATTTTGCCTTGGAAATATGGCAGAGACAGTTGACTTTTTCCGGATTCAGGTCATAATTGCCGGTGATTTCGCAAATTCCACCGCAAGGAGACATTTCGTCAATGTTTTTCATATCGGGAAGTCCGTCTTTTGACAAATAATTCCCCAACATCATAGCATTGATACGTCCAATGCTGTTTTCGTAAATCCAGCCAATTTGATATTTGTTGTTGTAGTCGCCAACTACCAAACCCTGACAGTTGATATAGACGATCTGTCCAACTGGATAATCGTTGAAAAGACTGTTTTTGTCGATGGCGATTTCGATGCCGCCGGTTTCGTCTTGCACGGTCAGGTACTTGTAACAGTTACCGCCTTCGTCAGAACTGACAACCACGGCCTTGACGATGAATTTCTCTGACGATGCACGGCAAATGGAATCCACGACATTTTGGTCCAACACGAGGTGTCTTGCCTTGATGTCGGCAATCTTTTTGTTGGCTTTCGGACCCGTATAAACCGGTGCTTCAAATTGGGGAGCCGTCCATTTTTGACAAGATGGAATAGCAAAGGATATAAGCGTTAAAACAAATATCAGATTGAATATTTTTTTCATGATGTGATTTATTATTCTAATACGTATGAAACTAATTTAAATGAAGATACTAACCAGGTTGAATTGGTATTGTCCGTATATCTTAAGGCGAATCTCAAGTTGGGTTGAGTGAATATTTCCTCGTCAATATCGTAGGTAAAGGTCGTGTAGCCTTGACCTAATGTGCCCAAATCAATTTCCGTCCAATCAGCGGGATTGATAGCACCACCATTATAGGAAGTCGAGTAGTAAAGATGACGTCCGTTGGTGCCGTTAAGTGAACGATGGGTGAGGGACAAACTGACATTGTCGTAGTTGGTCGCATTAATGGCAGGAGAAATCAGCCAACTGTCATTATTGCCCTGCATCCCCTGAATCAAACAGGTCGAAGCTGAAGGCAAATATTCCCAGCTGCTTCCGGCTGTTGTGGTATTACTCCAACCGTTGAGAAGTGGGTTTTGAGACAAATCCATAGTATAAACGACTTTTTCGTGAATAACGGGATCCACTGTCGGGGTTCCCATATCGTCCAATGAACGGAGAACCAGTTGGTTGTCTGATCTGAAACGAGACAATATGGCTACCATATCAAAAGTGCCTTCTGGCGTTAATTGGCTGGCGAATTTAGCGTATGAACTTGTATAGAGAATGATTTCACTACCATCAGAAAAGACGATTTCGTTGGAAGTGCCGCTACTTGTGGTTTTCGCAAAGACCTCGCCGGGATATTTGAAATGACAATTTTTAATCTTGACTAAACGATTGTACATATTGCCTTGAATTTCGTAGGCGGAATTGAGTTCAATGGGGGCGGGGGTGGCACCGGGAAGACCATCTCTGAATAAGTATTTTGAAAGACGATTGGTATTGATGCTCTGCATACTTCCATTTTCCCACCATCCCAATTGATGAAGCATACCGTAGTCACCGAGTACGAGGCCGTCGCACTTGACGAAAACCCTTTGTCCCAATGGGTAGTTGGTGTAAAGCGAGCTGCTGTTGATTTTAACTTGCACGCCCGCGGTTCCGTCATCGATAGTAATGTACTTATAGCAATTGCCTTCTTTGTCGCTTGAGATGACGACACCCTGGATAATAA
>JAKSMH010000216.1 GCA_024400715.1 Bacteroidales bacterium
TCCGCCTATGCGGTCTTCAAACAGATAGCTAATCCAGGTTCTGCCTTCAAATTTGCCGGGAACATCGTAATCCCAGCGGTTCATCAGGTTGATTTGGTAGTTTTGCGGAACATCCATAAATCCGTCCTTGTTCATATCGACCTTGGCAAATTGTCCTTCTCCGTGAGCCAAAATCATTGAAGAGGCGTGACCCGATTTGCCCACGTCAAAGCGGCTGTTGAGGTTGAATTCCCCTTTGCCCATCGTGTTTCCAAAAAGATTGACAAACAAACGTTCTCTATTTGTTTCGGGCTTTTTGTATTCCACGTCAATCTGCCCCGAAATGGCTTCGTAACCGTTGGTGACAGAGGCAACGCCCTTGGACACGCTGATGCTCTCCATCCAAGTGCCGGGGACGAAACCCAAACCGAATTGGTTGGAAAGCAGTCGTACAAAAGGAACGTTTTCCAATAGGATTTGCGAATAGATGCCGGCAAGTCCCAACATAGAAATCTGCTTGGCTCCCGTGACGGCATCGGAATATTCGACATCGACGGCCACCGTGCTTTCAAAACTTTCCGCCAGGTTGCAGCAGGCGGCTTTGCGTAAACCCTGGGTCGTGATAACGGTAGTGAGAATCGGCTTGATGGAAACGTACGAACCGTCGTGGGCACTCACATTGACCGCGGCGAGGTTATGGGCGGAAGATAAAACAATGTTGAGCTCCTTTTGATCTTTGGGAACGACAATGGTGTCGTTGTCGTAGGCCTGATAAATCACCAATAAGGTGTCGGTTTTGGAACTCCTTTCCAAGCTGAATTGACCTTCGGCATTGGTGGTGGTGCCTAAATCCGTGCCTTTCCATTGTAAAATGGCCCCAATAATCAAACTTTCTTGCTGATTGTCGTCAATTTCCTTGACGCAGCCTGTAAGTTCCTGCGCCGAAAGTTGACACAGGGCAAGGATAAATATGATTATTATTGAAAATTTTTTCATCGCAAAATATATATTGTATTGACTTAAATTGATGTTAAATGTTTAATGCGTGTCATTTTTTTAATGATAACGTTGGACAAGTCAATACTGTCAATTATATACGATGAATGGAAATGTAGTTGAGGATGCTTTGATTTTCCAAAAGTAGTGGCGGGGGAAAATGGTCACTACAACGAATGATGTTTATAATATGAAGGGTTTGACAGATGTCAACCCATACGTCGGAAGTGGCAGATACGTATGTGGCAACGGCAGACTCAATATGCTGGGTATTGCTGATGTCGTAATTGTCGGTAATCTTGAAAAAGTAAGTGCTCTCGTGACAATGTCTGTGGTCGTTGGCTGCATGGTGATGCTTATGGCAACAATGGTGCACCGTGATGACCAATCCCGAAGAATAGACGAGGAATACCGTCATCATAAGTAGTGAGGTGATGCTCTTAAAAAACCATTGTCTCATATCCGTTATAAATGATGATGCAAAAATACGAAAAAAATGGGAAATAGGTGTTTTTTTGTCCACAACGACAATCTATTAACAAAAATTTGTAGTGGATTGTTTGCTTTTTGTAATCGTTGAAAAATTTTTGAATAGGATTTGGGCGGTCCGGCTCCTGACGTCGCCGTCGCGCTGTACGCTTTAGTCCGCTTGGCGGCTGCCACGCCCGTAAGGGCGGCAAAGTAGCTTCCGCCGGTCGCTCTTTGCCGCCAACGGCCTTAAGACAGGCGCCGACGCTTCGTGCCCGCTGCCATCGCTACCGCTGAATTAGGGTTTAGGGTTGATGAATGAAATTTGGCGGTGACCAAATGATGTTGTTAATGTAACATAAAACGTAGTTGCACAACAAGACAAAATTTTGTCAATTGTTGGAATCTACCGAGATGTGGTTGCCAAAATTTTAGTATATTTGCAGAGCATATAATTATGTTTTTTCATACCGGAATTTTATGACGACAACGAATCAAAAAGCTGTGGCAAAGGAATTTGCGAGAGAATGGAAAAACCGCGGCGACGAGAAAAGCGATACTCAACAATTTTGGACCAACCTTCTCACATCAGTTTTTGGCATTACCGAACCGCAAGCGTTTATCGAATTTGAAAAACGAGTAAAACTCACTCACACAAGTTTCATTGACGCATATATACCTTCAACCAAGGTTTTGATTGAGCAAAAAAGTGCCGACATCGACCTGCGCAAAGGATATAAACAAAGCGACGGTGCCATGCTTACGCCGTTTCAACAGGCAAAACGCTATGCCAATGAAATGCCTTATTCGTCGCGTCCGCGCTGGGTGGTCGTCTGCAACTTCCAGAAGTTTTTGGTCTATGATATGGAAAACCCCAATGGCGAGCCGTATTCCATACTGCTGGAAAACTTTGAAAAAGAATATGTGCGCCTTTCGTTTTTGACCGATGAAGGCAATATTCACCTCAAACGTGAAATGGAATTGAGTATTAAGGCCGGCGAATTGGTCGGTAAAATATACGACGCCCTGCTTGCTCAATACAAAGACGCAACAAGCACCGAAACGCTAAAAAGTTTGAACGTGCTTTGCGTCCGTTTGGTCTTCTGTTTGTATGCCGAAGATGCAGGCGTTTTTGGCAAAAGGAACATGTTCCACGATTACATGGCGGGGTTCGACACCCGAAACTTCCGCCGTGCGCTGATGGACTTGTTCAAAGTGCTTGACACCAAAGTTGAAGAACGCGACCCGTATCTCGACGTAGAATTAGCGGCTTTCCCTTACGTAAACGGAGGACTATTCACTGACCGAAACATAGAAATCCCCAATTTCGACGACGAACTACGTGCATTGATTCTGGAAAAGGCATCGGACAATTTTGACTGGAGCGAAATCAGTCCGACCATCTTCGGGGCGGTGTTTGAATCGACGCTGAATCCCGAAACACGCCGGTCGGGAGGAATGCACTACACCTCCATAGAAAACATTCACAAGGTAATCGACCCCTTGTTCTTCAACGACTTGCGAAAGGAATTGGATGACATTAAAGCCGAGAAAGTGGAAAAAGTGCGCGCCAAGCGTGCCGCGGAATTTCAAGAGAAACTTTCCAAGTTGAAGTTTCTGGATCCCGCCTGTGGCAGCGGCAACTTCCTGACCGAAACCTACCTGTCACTGCGCCGTCTGGAAAACGAAGCCATTCTTATTCAAACCAAGGGCCAGGTGAAAATGGGACTTGAGGAAACCAACCCGGTCAAAGTGTCCATTCATCAGTTTTACGGCATCGAAATCAACGACTTCGCCGTTGCCACCGCCGCCACGGCCTTGTGGATTGCGGAAAGCCAGATGCTGAAGGAAACCTCCTCCATCGTCGATTTCGACCTGGATATGCTACCGCTGAAAAGCTATCACAACATCAAGGAGGGCAATGCGTTGCGCTTGTCGTGGACTGAGTGGGAGGTGACGGAGGAGCGCCAGACTATCATTGCGAACCAAACCAATGTCTATCCTTTACATGAAGCCCCTGTA
>JAKSMH010000217.1 GCA_024400715.1 Bacteroidales bacterium
CAAGATAACCTCTCTTGGGAGCAATTTATTCTGATGTTCGCACAACAACTTCAACAATTCGGCCTCTTTACGGGTTAACGTACGGGTTTTCTTTGGATGAATCAATTGCATGGCACTGTAGTCAAAAACGAAATCGCCGAATTTATAAATTTTCTCTTGCAACAAAGGCTTGTTTTCGATTTTCAAGCGGCGTGTACGTCTCAAAATAGCTTCAATACGAAGGGCCAATTCTTCGGTGCTGAATGGTTTTGCCATATAGTCATCGCAGCCCAACTTGAAACCACGGATTTTATCTTCCTTATTGGCCTTGGCGGTCAAGAAAATAACAGGAACGTCCTGGTCCAGTTTGCGAATATCCTGCAACAAGGCAAATCCGTCCTTTTCCGGCATCATAACATCCAAAATGCAGATGTCATACAAATCCTTGTTAAATGCCTTGGAAGCCGCCATACCATCACTGAATTCGGCTACTTCATAATCCAACATTTCAAAATAATCTCTCAATACATAACGAAGATTTTGACTATCTTCGACTAACATTATTTTACCTTTTTTCATATCATATTGTATTTAATATTAATTACTCTCAAAAAATCCAAATTTAATAAAATCGACTTGGATTTATTTCAAAATGCAAATATACAAAAAAAAATGAGATTTTAGTAAAATTTTACAAAGGATTTTAATGTTTTACCATTAACATTCTATCAATCAATTAATTAATTTTTACTTGAGAGCATTTTGCAGGGATTTCCACACATCATTTGCTGCATTATTCCAAGAAAAATCGCACTTTCTACGCCATCCCTTTTCAATTAATTTCGGAATTAATTGTGAATTTTGTGACATTTCCAAAGCCTCTGCAATAGCGTTTTCGTCAAAAGGATCGACCAAAATAGCGGCATCGCCGGCCACTTCAGGCATAGCGGTCACATTGGACGTTACCACGGGGACACGGCAACGGAAGGCTTCCAAAATCGGGATTCCAAAACCTTCAAAATAAGACACATACACCGATGCGCGAGCTGCGGCCGTAACCAAATGCAATTCCTGAGCATTTAGATGTCCCGTAAAACACACATCCTGCTTACACTGCATTTGTTCGTAGGTCTGTTGAATAGGTTTCGTCCACCAGCGTTTTTCGCCCACGATGACCAACTTAACCTCGTCAGCGGTTTTGCGTTTGAATTGATCGTAGGCCGCAAACAGTCTGGCCAGATTTTTCCTTGGGTGCAATGAGCCGACAAACATAAAATACGGTTTGCCTTCAGTATATTTATCCCTAACCATCTGTTTTTCCTCATCAGAAATCGGGACAAACAACTCATTAGCTCCATTATAGGCCACATCAATTTTGGACGGGTTGATCTGGTAGCAGTCGCAAATATCGTTTTTGGAGAATTGCGACACCGTTATTATTCTTTTGGCCTTGCGGGCATAGCGAGGAAAGAAAGTCTTGTAGTGCCACAAAGCCAACGCCGGCATATCCTTTGGAAAATGTTCAAAATTTAAGTCGTGGAAATGAACCACCGAAGGCACATTGGCACGCAAACACATATAGCCGTCTGGCGAATAAAACAAATCTGGCTTAATCTTTCTCAAAGCCCTTGCCATTGAAATCTCAAAGAACCAAATATACAAAAACGGATGTCTTGCCTGCGGGAAAAGCACCACCGGCTTGACATTATCCGCAAAAAGAAACATTTCATCAGGTTTTCGGTCAAAAATAAAGTAAAACTCCACCTCCGGATGAGCCAAAACCATTCTTTTCAGGGTTTCGTACGCCACCCAGCCGATGCCTTCGAGCTTATTCTTCAGCAACAATCGTGTATTGACCGCAATTTTCAAGGCTTCAGACTTCATATAACAATCGATTACAAGGTCAGACAATCATCCAAGGCCTTGGTGATGGCTTCCACATCCATTTTTTGACCGATGAAGACCAGTTTTTGCATTCGGTCACCATATTGTTCATCCCAATCGCGACGCAGTCCGGGTTCCCTGTCCATCATCATTTCCAATTCAGCAGGCGGCATTGTGGCATACCACAGGCCTACGTCCTTTAAGGAAAGCTGCCTGCCCGCCTGTTCAAACAGATAGCAGCGGTCGTACTCGTCTTTGAAGTAGCAAATTCCCTTGGCGCGGATAACGTTTTTGGGCAATTTGGTAGCGATAAATTCATCAAAACGGCCTAAATTGAATGGACGTCGGCGATAATACACAAACGTACCGATGCCATACTCTTCCACCTCTCCCCCTTCGTGGTCGTGATGATGATGGTGTTCGTGCTCATCTTCGTGATAATGTTCATGTTCATCTTCGTCATCATCGTGGAAATGCTCGACTTCATGAATCCAAGTCGCTGAAGTAGCCACCTGTTCAAAATCGAACATCTTTGTATTCAATATTTTATCTAAATCCACATCCCCATAATCGCATTCAATAATTTGGGCTTGCGGTTGTAAGGCCTTCACGATTTCCTTCAGTCTTTTCAATTCGGTAGGAGCCACTTCCGAGGCCTTATTCAGCAAAACGATATTACAGAATTCGATTTGCTGGATAACAAGGTTTTCCAAGTCTTCATCATCAATATTTTCACGAAGGAGACTATCGCCGCAATTAAATTCGCTTTGCATACGCAACGCGTCCACGACGGTCACCACGCAATCCAAGCGAGGCACACCGTTTCGTGTAAGTTGCTCACCCATAGCAGGAATTGAGCAGATAGTTTGGGCAATGGGGTCGGGTTCGCAGATACCGCTTGCCTCAATGACAATATAATCGAAACATTTCTGGCCGATAATCTCGCTGATTTGTTTCACCAGGTCCATTTTCAGTGTACAGCAGATGCAGCCATTTTGCAGGGCCACCAAGCTGTCGTCATTCTGACCGACGATACCACCTTTTTGGATCAAGTCGGCATCAATATTGACCTCACCGATATCGTTGACGATGACGGCGAATTTGATACCACGGCGATTGGAGAGGATTCGGTTGAGCAAAGTAGTTTTTCCGCTGCCGAGATAACCGGTCAACAGCAAGACGGGAGTTTCAGTTTTCATAATATTCTTTATTCTTTTTTATGTGTGCAAACTTACATAAAATTTTTGAATTTTATGCCAGTGAATAAAAATTATTGAGTTTCACGGCTGTCTGGCAAACCGGGATGTTTGTTGCAATTCATTCGGTGACTCTTTGTAAAGACGTGACGATGCCTTCTTGGCATCTGTTGCAGGAAGCCCACATCACCCGTGACTGCGCTGCGTCCCCGGTGATGTGGCATTAGAGATGCGGCGCGGCGCGTCTCTACAAAACCATGACCCCTAACCCCCTAACCCCTTAACCCTTAACCCTAACACCTAAAACAATTATTATGTATATTTTTATCAACATTTAATAATGGCGTTGATATTTTTTATATTTTTGCGGCGTGCTTTTGCATAAAACGAAAAAAGTTATC
>JAKSMH010000218.1 GCA_024400715.1 Bacteroidales bacterium
CCTGAGGTTTCATATTTTTCATTACCATTTTTCCTTGGCGGGAGGAAACGCTTTTTTGCAGCATCAAAAACATACGCAGGCCTTGGCTGGAAGTGTATTCCATATTGGTGCAGTCGATTTCAATGTCTGGATTTTCCCCTTGCATCAAAGGAGCAATGTCTTGTTGGAATTGATTGGCATTGGTGGTGTCCAAGCGGCCATTCAGAACTACAAAAGTTTTGTTTTCTTGAGAAGTGATGTTTACGTTCATTATTTTTTTGATTTTAATTAATTTCTATATGATGATAAGTTTATTCTTTAGTTAATAAGGCTAAGCCGCCTTGTGCCGTTTCTTTGTAGAGTGAAGGCAGGTCTTTGCCAGCAAGGTTCATGGTTTTGACCACTTTGTCAAAGCTGATGAGGTGTTTGCCGTCGCTCATCATTGCGTATATGTTGACGTCAAGGGCACGGAGGGCTGCGATGGCGTTTCGCTCAATGCAGGGAACCTGTACCAATCCGCACATTGGGTCGCAGGTGAGGCCGAGATTGTGTTCCATAGCCATCTCGGCAGCATATTCAATCTGCTGGGGACTTCCACCAAATAGTTGGTTGGCGGCCACTGCGGCCATCACGCAGGCACTGCCGATTTCTCCTTGGCATCCGACTTCCGCACCGGCAATGGAGGCGTTGGTCTTGATGATGTTGGCGAAAAGTCCGGCCGTGGCCAATGCCCTCAGGATTTCCCTGTCCGAAAAATCGTGGTTTTTCTTCAAATGATATAATACTGCCGGCAACACGCCAGATGAACCGCAGGTGGGGGCGGTTACAATAGTGCCGCCCATCGCATTGCGTTCGGCGGTGGCCAAGGCGTAGGCGATGACCAAGGCCCGGCTTTGCAAGGATGCCTTGTACGACGAAGCACGTACAAAATACTGTCGTGCCTTGCTGCGTAAGTGCAAGCCGCCGGGAATCACGCCTTCTTCTTGAAGGCCTGTCTCAATGGTGGATTGCATTGTTGCCCATATTTGTCCAAGATAATCCCAAAGATCTTTGTCTTCGTGCATTTCCACGTATTCCCAAAATGTAAGCCCTTCTTTTTCAATATATTGAAGAATGTCGCTCAATAAGGAATGTTCGTAAAGATGTACGATTTCGTCTTTGGTTTCCTCGTTGGCCAATGCTCCGCCACCGACACTGTAAATGGTCCAGCTGTTGGTAATCTTTTCGTTGGCATCAAGGGCTTCGAAAAGCATACCGTTGGTGTGGAAATCCAATACTACTTCTGGTTTCCAGATTATTTCAACGGGGATGGGGGCAGCTCCTTCAATGATGGCCTTGTCGGTATAGTGGCCTTTGCCCGTGGCGGCGAGACTGCCGTACAAGGTCACCCTGAATGCGTGGGCATCGGGATTCATTTGGCGGAAAATCTGGGCGGCCTTGTGAGGCCCCATCGTGTGGCTGCTGGATGGCCCGTTTCCCTGTTTGTATATCTTTTTTATTGATTCCATTGCTGTCTAATATTAATTGAGAAACCATTCACACGACTCTTGTTCACCTGCAATCCACACTTTGTCACCTTCCATAATAAAGTCGTCTTGTTTCGGATTTGTAATAAATTTGTCATCACGAAGGATGCTTACCACTAAACATCCGGACGCTCTTAAGTCGCTTTCTTTTAAAGATTTGCCTGCTAAAAATGAGTCTTTTTCGATATCAAGTCTTTGAACTACGAACTTACTGGTTTCCTGTTTTTCGGGTTGGGGAGAATTTTGTTCAATAATGGACTTGAAATTCTCAAGTTGTTCGGTTGTGCCGACGGCCACAACGGTATCGTGCGGATAGATGGGTTCGCTGCCGCGAGGAATTCTAATATGCTTGTCCCCGTGTGCGATTTCCATAATGTTGACCCCGGAAACGTGTCTAAACGGCATCTCTCGCAAAGTTTTGCCGATATAGCTGAAATTTGGGGATATTTTAACGCTTTCGATGTGCACGTCGTAGCCTTTCAACTTGTCGCTGACCGAAGTGGTGATGGGTTTCGCGGCACGTTCTCTTCGTTCTTTATCGTGAAGGTTGGAAAAAAAGCGATCTTCAATTTGTGTAAATCTTCGGGAAGAACGGTGGGCCAAGAAGAGTGCGAATACAAAAACAGTTACCATAAAAATATAGACCCAGGTGGATACGTGGACTAATTTTACAATCGTAATCACCAGAAAGCCGGAAGCCAGAAAAATCTTGATGATGTTGAGTGCTTTAATCAGCCATTTGGAATGGGGATTGTGTTTGATGAGTAGTTCCGCCGAGCGTTGTTCCGACTTGTTGTTGATGGCAAATCCGTATAAAAAGGGCAACATGACAATCAAGGTGAGGGCGAAGACAATCCATTCCTTGATTTCAGGAGATTTGTATGGGAATGAGTTGACGATGAAATCTTGAAAGTATTTCTTTGAGAAGATGATAATGGCGGAAAGGATAATGCCGAAGAGCATCATGCGTTCAAAGTAGCTGCGGAGCAGATGTCGCCATTCGTTTTGGGCTGCCGTTGACTCTTTTCTCGCCATATCGTCTTTGGCAGGTTCCAACTTATTAATGATTTTTTCAGGAAGAACACGGTAAAGCCAATCGCTAACAGGACCCGCCGCCTTGATCATATAGGGAGTGAGGAAAGTGGTAACCAGCGACACGCAGATGATAATGGGGTAGGTGTAATCGGGGATGACTTCGAAGGCACATCCCAAGGCGGCAATGATGAATGCAAATTCGCCCAATTGCGCCAAGCTAAAGCTGATGTGAATGGAATTCCTAATGCCTTGTCCCGAGAGTAACGCACCAATTGTGGAAAAAACGATAATACCCAACATGGCTATGATGGAATAAACGAAGATAAAAGGCCATCGGTTGCCAATGCCGGAAATATCCACCATCATACTCACGGAGATGAAGAAAATGGCCCCAAACAGATCCTTGATGCTGCTCATAACACGTTCCATACGCTCGCTTTCGATGGTTTCGGACAAGATGGAACCCATCACGAAGGCACCTAATGCCGATGAAAAACCAGCCAAATTGGCCACGGTAACCATCAAAAAGCAAAGACCGATGGCAATGATTAAAATGATTTCGTTGTTGAGGTATTTATGGGCTTTGTTCAAAATGGAAGGGATGGCGTAAATGCCAACAACGGACCATAGCAAGATGAAAAATCCAAATTTTCCAAGTGCTATCAACATTTCTTCTCCGGCAAATTGCTGCCTTGCGGCAAAGGTGGACAATAAAACCATCATCAAGATGGCTATCATATCCTGGAAAACCAATGAACCGAAAAGAACAGGTGAGTAGGGTTTCTCCTTGAGTCCGAGGTCTTCGTATGCTTTATTGATGACCGGCGTGGATGACATTGACAGAAGTCCTCCAATGAAGATGCTTTCTTGTATGCTCCAACCGACGGTAGTACCTATAAAAAGGCCAAGGGCAAACAT
>JAKSMH010000219.1 GCA_024400715.1 Bacteroidales bacterium
GTTTTCGGCAAAAACGTCCGACTTGCTGATGAGGTTCATAATGGTGGATTTACCCACGTTGGTATAGCCCACAAGGGCGACACGGACAAATTTCTCTCGGTTTCCACGTTGTGTAAATTTCTGTCTGTCAATGTCTTTCAGCTTTTCCTTGAGCAAGGAGATGCGGTCGCGGATAATACGGCGGTCGGTTTCAATTTCCTTTTCACCAGGTCCACGCATTCCGATGCCGCCTCGTTGTTTTTCCAAGTGCGTCCACATTCCAGTCAGACGGGGTAGAAGATATTGATACTGAGCTAATTCCACTTGAACTTTGGCGTGTGCCGTTTGCGCCCTCTTGGCGAAAATGTCCAAGATGAGGTGGGTGCGGTCCATAATTTTACACCCCAAAATCTTTTCAATGTTGCGGTTCTGCGAAGGCGTCAGTTCGTCGTCAAAAACGGCGAGGTCTATATTATGTTCAGACACGTAATCGCGCACTTCGTTTAATTTGCCGCTGCCCAAGTAGGTCTTAGGGTCGGGGTAGGGCAGGTTCTGGGTGAAATGCTTGTCGGGAATCCCGCCGGCGGTATCCACCAAAAAGGCGAGTTCGGTAAGGTATTCCTCCACTTTTTCGGCCGTGACGGAAGGTGTGCATACGCCAATGAGAATGGCAGTTTCTTGTTTGATATCGGAAGTGGGTATAGACATTTTTCGCTTGCTTTTTGACGGCCCTGTCATAGCCGAAATGAAGATGCAAAATTAATAAAAATTTTTGGCAAATTTGTCTGTCCTAAATGAATTAATTTTTTTGCTTTTTTCCATAAAAAGGAATATCTTTGCAGCATCAATGCGTGTGAAATAAAGAAACCTATTGTCTTATGAACTTCGAGGAAAAAATACATCAGGATCTGCATCAGTTTTTATTGATGGAAGATGAAGTGGATGAACGCTTGCCCGAATCCGCCGACATCAACGATAAGTGGCCTGCTATTGCCGAGTCGTATCTGCCAGACGGATTGCGGGAGTTTCGTGACTATTCGGCTGTGAGTCTGGGTTGGATGATGTATGTCGGTATGGCAGTGGCCCAATGTTGGGACGAGGATTGGCAGGTCTATGGCAATATGCCGGATTTGTATGCCTATTTGCGTGATAAAGAGGGATTTGACAGAATGGATGAATATATTCGCCGGACAGTCTTGAGCTTGAAAAATCCCGCTTATGACGATACGGAAAAGTTGGTGCAGCAGTGTGCCGAAAGAACCCTGTCGGCTTTGCGTCGCGAACCAGTGGAACCTGGAACCAATGAGGCCTTTGAGGTCTATGTGACCTGCCTCCGACAACTTTACCTGATGGGCTCCGCCGTTCAATTGCACCGGCTGAATTATCGGATGGAAAAATTGCGCTTGTGTTAAAATTTTTTATTAACTTTGTCGAAAAAAAATTCATTATATGAAAAAGAAAATCATTGTCACCGGAGGTACGGGCTATATTGGCTCACATACATTAATTGAACTGATTAAAGATGGTAATTTTGAACCTGTTGCGGTGGATAGTTGCATTCGTTCAACGCCTGAAACTATTCAAAGGGTCGAGGCCATTACCGGAGTGCGTGTGAAACATTATCAGGTGGATGTTTGTGACAAAAATGCCTTCTTTGATGTCTTCGAACAAGAAAAGGAAGTCGTGGGCATTATCCATTTTGCGGCATTTAAATGCGTGCCTGAGTCGGTGGAAAAACCGCTGATGTACTATCATAATAATTTGCAATCATTGGAAAATGTACTGGAAGCTTGCGAAAAATTCCAACTCCAATACCTTATTTTCTCATCGTCGGCTTCTATTTACGGTGATGTCAAAGAGTTGCCTGTTACGGAAAATACACCGGTGGGAATCCCTTTCTGCCCATACGCCCATACCAAGCAAATCGGGGAACAGATGATCCATTTCTTTACGCAACAACATCCTCGTTTACAAAGCGTTATCCTTCGATACTTCAATCCGGTGGGTAACGATATGAGTGGTCTTAATGGCGAATTGTCTCCCGATAAACCCAATAACCTGATGCCTATCGTGACCCAGGTCGGCATTGGCAAAATGAAACAGTTGACGGTTTTCGGAACCGATTATGATACTCGTGACGGTTCTTGCATTCGCGACTATATTCACGTTTGCGATATTGCCGATGCTCACGTGAAGGCATTGCTGTTTCTTGAAAATCAGAAAAACACAAGTTCTTGCGAAACTTTCAACCTGGGTAGCGGCAACGGCGTTTCCGTATTGGAAATGATTGACGCTTTTGAAAAGGTTAACGGTGTAAAACTCAACTACGTTTTGGGAGAACGCCGTCTTGGTGATGTCCCCGCCATCTATAGCGATAGCCACCGCGCCAATCAGCTGCTCGGTTGGAAATGCCGATACGGCATCAACGAAATGGTGGAGTCGGCCTGGAAATGGGAAAAGCATTTGGCTGAAGAACATTAAAATGTGATCGTCCGTATAGAAAAATGGAAATAAAAGAAAAATGCAACCAAATCAAGCAGCAAAAACGGATCCGTTTCGCCTGGTTCGATGCCGTGAACGATGAAAGTGTCGCCAGTGCCTTGTTCCAGAAAGTGGAAGAATGGGGCCGACAAAACCAACTAACTGAAATTGTAGATCCATCACGTTTCTCCAATATGGATTTGCCTTCTGCTTGCCGTCATTGAGCGAGACCTTTCGGAAAGCCAAGGGTAAATTGTTCCCGCTGGGCTGGTATTATATTTTCAAAGCGTTGAAGAACAATAAATTGCTTGATATGTATATTACGGGTGTGCTGCCGGAATACAAACATACGGGAATCCATTCCATTTATCATCGCCAAATGCATGAAAATTTTTTGCGAATGGGCTTTAAGTAAGCGTTGGCCTCCCAGCAGTTGGAGGATAACGTGGCTGCCTACGTCTGGAATAAATACGATTCGGAAATTTATTTTAAGAGACCTTGTTACAAGAAGGGACTGTGATTCCAGTTCACAAGATTTTAATTATCGGAACTTTCCACCAATAGTCTCTACTTCCCCTCTTTTCAAGGAATCGACGTATGAGCGAACACGGAGCCAAACTTGCTTGGACTCTGTTGAACGAAAAGGAGAAAGAAGACAAAGTCTTCATGGGTGGTCGTAGGTTGGGGGGTGTCGCACTGCGAAATAAGCTACACCGGATAACAAAAAATATTTTAAACCATTGTATTTCTGAAGAAATTTTTATAATTTTGCCACAAACTTTTGTAAAAAGAAGTGTGTCTATTAACCCTAAAAATAAATAGCTATGAGTAAGTTCGTCTCATTTTGTATTGTGGCAGGTGTCGTTTTAATCCTGTTTATTTTAGTGTCCTATGTGAAAACTTCTCCAGAGCGTGCGTTAATCGTATCGGGCTTGCGGAGAAAACCCAAAATATTGATTGGTCGAGGGGGT
>JAKSMH010000022.1 GCA_024400715.1 Bacteroidales bacterium
ACCAACTTTCAGGTTGATTGACGCAGACGCATACCTCAAAAGGATGTTCCGTCTGTTGCGATGCGATGGATTGCATCGTTTGAGGAAGAAAATCAAGCTCGTCTAAGGCAGGAATGGCAATGAAAAGGCGCACAATTAGTCTTTTAAGGGGTTGGCAATGAATGGTTTTTTCTGTAAGTTGATGTCTGGATTCTTATCTACTTCAAGTTCTTCGAAAAGAATGGCCTTGGGTAAGATAAAGCTGACAGGTACTCCGTAGAGTTGAAAATCGCTGGAAGCAGGCCAAGCGTTTATTTTGTTTCCGGTCATAAGGGTGTTAAAGACTTTCTGTTCGGAAGATACGGCGACTACGTGTTTGAAGGTTTTGAGTTTTGGAACCGACAATTGGGTCATTCGGACTAATTTCTCCTCACCTGTTTTGGCATTGATTTGATAGCAATAAGTTGGTATTAAAGACTTTTCGGAGATATTATCAATTTTTGTGATGATATATCCATATTCATAATCTTCAGATTTGGCCAGGGCTATCAATTTCTTTTTGATTTGTTGATAGGAGGATTTATTTTTGCTGCTCATCTCAATGACACCGGGTGCCAAGCTGGTTTGTAGTTTGTTTTCACTGAGAACCAAGCGGTTGTGTCCGTTGCTGAAAGGGGCTTTGTCGGCGGGTTCTCTGTTATTGAGCAATTGCATCAAAACGCCGTCTTCAATCAAGAGGGTTTCGTCGTCGGAAGCATAACCGTCGGCATCGTGTTGGAAACTGCCGATAAGGGGGATGCCGTTGTACTGCGTTAGCGTGTTGCGACTGCGGATGGTTAAGTCTCTGGAAATGACTTTCTTGTTGAGAAATGAAACCAGTGTGTTGTCTTTGTCGGCATAGTGACCATACATAGATGAAATTTCAGGAGATGAGAAGATGGGTTTTCTGGAAGCCAGTAATCCATTGTCGGTTTGGAAAACACTTTCTTCGACAAGGGTGGCCACGGCGTCATCGGCAAATAGGATAGGACCGCTGTAGGCAGCATCTATGACGGGAGCCTTGCGAAGTTGGTCAAGTTGGTCGGCAAAGTCTTTGATTTGCTGTCTTAATTCATCCACGGATGGAAGTTGCGAAATGTCCTTGCGGTAAATGTTCAGTTCGTCCGACAAGGGCTCGCCATCATCCGCCAAAGTGTTGGCAAAAATGTGCAGGCCAACGAGGTTGAAAGGTTGTTTGTATTGCAATCCTTCGCTATTTTTGTAGTAGGCATTGCCCTGATAAGCATAGAGATTGACACCGGAGTTGGTAAATTCGGGATATTTTGAAAATATATTTGACAGTTCGGCGATGATGGTTTCATAATGCATTCTGTCGATGGTGGTTGATGACTGCTCCTCACTGAAATTGCTACAAACTACAGCACTTCTGTCGGGTAGGTCAAGTTGCTTTTGAGGAAGGTTCTGTTGTTCGATAGCCGCATTCTTGGCTTCCAATGGTTCGGCGTTGGTTTTATAAAGATTGTCGGTAGTAAGCCACAGATTATAACGGATATTGTAGTAGTCGTTGTCGATAGGCATACTACCCGTACCGCTGCCGTTGCCAAAAATCAGCAAGTTCATATCGAAGTAATGCAGGTTGTTGCGTTTGTCGTTGCCGACCAAAACGGTGACATCCTTGTCTCTACAAGGTCTTTGAAAAGAGGTGATGATGCCGCCGAGCGAACTGCAGATGCTTGTGATGGTGGCATCAGAAATCAAATAGCTGATAAAGTAAGGAGCTTGAAGGTCTTTGATTTGCAAGGAAGCCATATTTTGTTCCAATTCGTCTTCCATAGCTTCAAAACAAGTCGTTTCAAAATTGTCGGTATTGGGAATCTGGCTGTATTTTTTAGGAATGATGGGTGGGCGTTGTTGGCTTTTGCTTTTTTTCTGCATTTCAATTTGCTTGATGAAGAGGGCGGGGGAGCAGCAGCCAACGGGTACCCAGCCGGATTCCGCCCCGCAAGTGCCGGCGAAGTTGCCGTGTTCGTTGCCGGCAGCTTCAATCTTGGAGAACATCGACAAAGGGGTGCCGACCAAATCCACACCGCGTACCAATTCGTCAGGTCTTCCATCTACATAGATGCGATACACTTCCAAGGGCGTTACATTGAAAGCGTTGGGCGTATAGCGGCCGGTACTTGTAAATCCGCCTTGAACACTGGCAAACAAATAACCGTATTCTTTGCCCTGGGCCTTGGCTTCGGCAATGAGCATCTCCCGAAGTTGTTCATCGGTATAGGGACGCTCGGTTTCGACGATGAGGTTGGACTGGCGTGAAACAGGTTGTTGACCCGCCTGCGAACGGGCGTGCCCATTGGATAAGGGGAAACTGTCAATGGGGGTTCGTGTCATCAAGAATTTCTTCATAATTCCGTGGTCCACGACCTTAACCTGATAACCGAAAAATCCTTCATCGTCATATTTGTAACTGCCATTCAATGGAATATCCTTGTAAAAAAGAATGGAAGGGTCAAAAATGACCGAAAGGTCGGTGGGAAGAACTTGCTCGTTCAGTTTCTGTTTGAAAGTCTGCCCGTCTGTGCTTTGTTTAAGTCGTTGTCCTTCAACACGATGTCCAAAGATTTCGTGGAAGAATACGCCAGCGGCCTCTTTGGACAATAACGCGGGTCCCGTATAAGGATCCACGACAGGGGCTTTGACCAACTGGCTGATTTTGTTGTTGAGCATTTGAGCGTCAGCAAGCATAGTGGCTTGGTCGGGAAGCTGATGGGGTGTATGGGCAAAATAGGATTGATACAGAGGAAGATACATGCCGTCAGTGGCTTGCCCTTCCACATTGATGAACAAGTGGCAAAACGTGTTGTTTTGGACAATGTTGGTATTTTCGCTATTGACAAAATACTTTCGTAAAATCGTGAATCGGATCATACTGCTGCCTTCTTGTGCGTCTTTATTTTGATTAAAGACAGCGGATAATTCCTTGAGTCGTTGAATCCAAAGGGTCTCGTCCAATTCAAGATTGGTGACGGCGGGTTCAAAATAAACCTCCTGGGCGGCGGCAGAGTAGTCTGGAGCGTGGTCTTCCTCTTCGGCTTTGACGGCAATATTCGCTTTGACTTTGTCGTATCGTTGCTTGGCTTCACGAAAGGCCTTGTCCGTTTCGCGCCATAAAATCTGGGCTATGGCTTTGGAATCGTCGGTAAGAGGCAGTTTGACACTTGCCGTTCCCATAATAAAATAATCAGAATAATCATCACGAAGTTCGTGAAAATTATCCATTTCGAAGTTTCCCACTCGGACTTGCACCGTCAAGATGCGTTCGTGGTTTTGCCTGTTCCCAACCAAGCTGCCAAACGAACTGCTGATATAGTGTGTGATTTCATCATCCACGCGATAACTAAGCAGATATACCCCGGCTTGGTCCTTGTCAAATTGGGCTTTGTTTTTCGTTAATTCTTTTTGGAGAATTTCTAAAAAGGCATCGGTTTGCTGGGCAAATGATGTGACAATGGCCATCATCATTAGCAAGAAAATCCCATAAATTTTAATTGTTTTCATAATGATTTTTTTGATGAAAAAAGAAAATTAGAACGTATTTCTTTCTTATAACGGCAAAAATGTGCTTTTATTGTCTTTATTATTAATGTTTTTTCTTATTAAGAAGGGTATAATGCTCAAAAATAATCCAGATGAGTTGAAAATTGTGAGATTTCGTAGAAGATTTTATTCTTTTCAGTATGAAATTTTGAAGAAAATATTAGTTTTTGTGGATTTTATCGAAAATTTTGAGGGCGTTTTCGGTGGTGACAGCCATAACGGTTTCCAAACTCTCGCCAGTGATTTCCGCCACTTTTTGGGCAATGATGGGTATGTAGCTGCTTTCGTTGGTTTTGCCGCGGAATGGCACGGGGGCAAGGTAGGGGGAGTCGGTTTCCAAAACGATGTGATGCAAGCCCACCTCTCTAACGATGTCTTGCAGCTTGTTGTTTTTGAAAGTGACGACACCGCCCACGCCTAAGGCAAATCCAAAACGAATGCCCCATTGGGCTTCCTGAATGCCGCCCGAAAAGCAATGCAGTACGCCTTTCAGTCCGCAACGGTCAAATTTTTTCAAGACGGGAATGGCTTCTTCGTAGGCATTTCGAATATGCAGCGACAAGGGCATTTGGCGTTCTTTGGCCCAATTGAGCTGTGTTTCAAAGATTTCTATTTGCTCTTTTTCATATTCGCGACTGAAATAATAATCCAAACCGATTTCCCCGACTCCGATCACGCGAGGATCATCCAAATAGGTGGCAATTTTTGCCAATTCATCTCGGTAATCTGGTCGGATTTCTTCAGGATGCAGTCCCACCAATGGGAAAATATGACCCGGAAACCGGTCCACAGATTCGAAAATCTCGTCCAATCCTGCCGCATTGACTCCAGGTAAAATGATGGGATCTACGGCGGCATCAATGGCGCGCTGAACCACCTGTTCAAGACTGTCGGGATAGTATTCTTTGCACAAATGTGCGTGGGTGTCGATAAAGTTCATATTTAAATATTGTATTCTTTCCAACAATTGCCGTCTTTATGAACCAATTGGTCAATGCCAAAGCTCTTTAGTTTTTGGACGGCTTCATCGTAGTAAAGGTTTAATTCTTCGGATTTATGCGCATCGCTGCTGACAATGAAAGGAAGGTGCATCTTTTTTGCTTGGGCAAGGATGTAATCCGAAGGATAAAAGGCATCGCAACGTTTTTTGTAGAGTCCGCGCGTGTTGATTTCGACAATGACATTGTTCTTTTTGATGAGCGAAAGCGCATGATCCACCAAGTCCACATACCATTTTTCCTGCTCAGTGAAAAAGCGGTGCTGATTGTGCATTTTGATTTTGTCAAGATGGGCAATGATGTCCAAATGCTCTTCTTCCAACATTTGAAACGACTGTTCCCAAAACGTGGTCACGGCTTTTTGAATGTTGTTGTTAAATAAAATGTCAAGTCCAGCGTCGTAGATTTCTCGCTTTGAGCCATCGATGAACCAAAGTCGCTCGTCATTGGCAGGCCTCACCAAATGCACGCCGCCGATGATGTAGTCAAGCTGGTATTCGTTGCGGTAATGGTCAAATTTTTGAGTCATCCCTGGAATGAAATCGCATTCCAATCCCACAAAAAGCCGAGTGGCGGAGTTTTCCTGGAAAGAATGGATTTCCTTGACATATTCGGGAATGCGGTTTTCCTCGATCGCAAAATCGTTTTCGTTGGGAACGGGCGCGTGTGAAGAAAAACCCAAATGATTCAAACCTATTTCGTTGGCTTGCTTGACAAAGGCTTCGATGGATTCCTTACCATCGCAATAAGTACAATGAGTATGATAGTTGCATTTCATTCCGTCAAAATTTTTGGCAAAATTACGAAAATATTGTCTTTGGAAGGTTGTATTATACAAGTTTGAATCTGCCCTGTAAATTTTTTTCTGATAAAGCATTGCAATTTATTTGTATTTTTGTCGTTTATATTTATAATAAGAAAAATATATAGTTTAATGCGATTAGTTTATAGTAAAATATTGTCAATCATTGTTTTAGCTTTCGTTCTGACGGCTTGTAATTCTTCCGTGAGTTCGAGCAAGGTGGAACAACGCATCATCTTTCCTTCCTATTCCGTCTATTATGATGCGGAAGCCCAAACTCTCACGGCCACGGTGGCTTTTCAAACCGATAACGAATCGGGCGACTATATTAAGTTGTCCAAAAATAGTTCCATATCTTTTAACCAACAGTCAATGAAGCAATTGTCTGATGGTGAAAAAGAATGCTTTTATATGTGTACTCAAAAGGATGTGGAGGCATTTCCCGATAGGTTGAATTTTGAATATCAAAATGATGATGGAGATGTTTTTACCAATGAACTTAAATTGAAATCTATTCAGATTTCAGATTTCAGATTAAATAAAAATGAAGTCAACGTCATCCAATATAAAGGAAAGGATATCGATGAGGATGAAACCATCACCTTGATTTTGAAAAACGGGGACAAACAATACGAGATTTTGCCTGATGTTGGGGACAACCATCAAATGCTCATCGACAATTCTATGCTGCGTGATGTCAAATCGGGCAGTTATGAGGGATATTTACTGCGTACCAGTTACTCTACCGGCGTGAATGCTATGGATAGGGACGGTAGTGCGGAAACGACTTATCATTCGAAAATTTATACAATAACCATTCAATAAAATTCAGTTTTATTATGTTAAGAACACATACTTGTGGCGAATTAAACGCTTCAAATATCAATCAGACCGTAACCTTGTGCGGTTGGATTCAGAAAGTTAGAAAGCTGGGCGGTATGATTTTTATCGATTTGAGAGACCGTTACGGCATCACTCAGTTGGCATTCAATAATGAAACCAACGCGGAACTCTGTCAGAAGGTGGAAAAGTTTGGCCGCGAATGGGTTATCCGTGTTACGGGTGTCGTTACGGAACGTTATAGCAAAAACAAGAATATTCCTACGGGCGATATCGAAATCATCGCTTCTGACGTTGAGGTGCTCAACGAGTCTTTGGTTCCTCCTTTTACCATCGAGGACGAATCGGACGGCGGCGATGAATTGCGTATGAAATATCGTTACCTGGATTTGCGTCGTAATCCTGTGAAAAACAATATTCTTTTCCGCCACAGATTGGCTATTGAGATTCGCAACTATATGAATAATATCGGTTTCGTGGAAATCGAAACACCTTTTATGATTAAGTCAACGCCAGAAGGCGCACGCGATTTCGTGGTTCCTTCTCGTATGAATCCCGGCGAATTTTACGCGCTTCCACAGTCTCCGCAGACCTTTAAGCAATTGCTGATGGTGTCGGGTTTTGACCGCTATTTCCAAATCGTTCGCTGTTTCCGTGATGAGGACTTGCGTGCGGATCGTCAGCCCGAGTTTACGCAAATTGACTGCGAAATGTCTTTCGTGGAACAAGAAGACGTGCTGAATACTTTTGAAGGCCTGATTAAACATATCTTCAAGAAAATAAAGAATATAGATATTGATCCTATCGAAAGGATTACTTGGGCTGATGCGATGAAGTATTACGGCTCGGATAAACCGGATGCTCGTTTTGGTATGCGTTTTGTAGAATTGAATGAGGTTACGAAACATAAGGATTTCAAAATCTTCAATGAAGCGGAATTGGTTGTGGGTATTGTGGCAAAAGGTTGCGGTAACTACACGCGCAAGCAATTGGATGGTTTGACTGATTTCGTCCGCCGTCCACAAGTGGGAGCGGGTGGTTTGGTTTATGTGCTGTGTAATCAAGACGGAACTTTCAAGTCCTCGGTCGATAAGTTCTACGATCAAGCTGATTTGAAGGCCATCGCTGCCAAGTGCAATGCGGAAGCCGGTGACTTGATTTTGATAATGTCCGGTCCTCGCTTGAAAACGCAAAAGCAACTTTGCGAATTGCGTCTGGAAATGGGTAGTCGTTTGGGTTTGCGCAAGGCAGGCGAATATAAATTGTTATGGGTTATCGATTTCCCGTTGTTGGAATGGGATGAGGAAACGCAGCGTTTTTATGCTATGCATCACCCGTTTACCGCACCAAAGCCCGAACACGAAGCCATTCTTGAAAGCAACCCGGGTGCCGTCAATGCCAATGCCTACGATTTGGTTATCAATGGTACAGAAGTCGGCGGCGGCTCCATCAGAATCCATAACCGCCAATTGCAAAACAGAATGTTCAAGGTGCTGGGATTCAGCGAAGAAGAAGCCCAAAAGCAATTTGGCTTCTTGATGAATGCCTTCCAATTCGGGGCACCACCTCACGGCGGCCTGGCTTTCGGTTTCGATCGTATGTGCTCGGTTTTGTCTGATTGTGATTCAATCCGTGACTTCATCGCTTTCCCGAAAAACAATTCAGGTCGCGATATGATGATTGACGCGCCATCGGCTATCTCTGACGAACAATTGAAAGAGTTATTTATCAGTGTTAATATTAAACCAGAATAATCTATGTCCAGTCAAAACGACAAAAACTACAATTCTTTTAGTTTGGTTCAATTTATTTGGTCCAATCGGAAAATATTGATTATCATTTGTGTGATTGCGGCCGTGCTGTCACTGATTGTTTCTTTTCTGATTAAGCCGAAATTCCAATCCACGGCAGTCATTTTCGCCCCTCGAACCAATTCCGTGGCTAAGATCCTGTTGAACGAGGAGTCTTATAATGAACGCTTGGATATGAAGGCGTATGCGGCGGAAGAGGAAACCGAACAGATGATGGAAATTTTGAATTCTCGCTCCATCAAGGATGTCCTGATTCAAAAATTCGATTTGTATAATCATTATGGTATCGGCACGAATGAATCCTATCGTCAGACTAAGGTCTATAAGTATTTGAAAAGTGCCATCACGATTAGAAGAACGCAATATGGTGCTATTTCGGTGAGCGTTATGGATGAAGATCCTCAAATCGCCGCCGATATGGCTAACGAAATCTTGGCCCAATTGGATACCATAAAGCATAATATCGAATATCAAAGAACCATCGCTGCCTATAAAATTCTGCAAGAACAAATGGATTTTGTAGATAAGGAAATGGCTCGTCTTGACGATTCGCTGCAATTAATTATGAAGGAGGGCGTTTATGAGTTTACGACGCAATCGGATAGAATGATGCAGCAGTATGCCATAGCGCTCGCACAGGGAAATACTGCGGGTCAGCAACGCTTGGCAAAGGAATTGGAAAAATTGTCGGCTTTTGGCACCCGCTATTTGACGTTGCAGGAAGAACAGGAAAAATTCTGCGAATATCACGCCATGTGTAGATCAAAAATGCTGAATGCCATTGTTGATAATAGCGATGAAATTCCTGTTAAATTTGTCGTTGATAACGCCATTCCCGCCGATAAAAAGGCCTATCCAAAAAAAATGTTGATTGTTTTGGTTTCTACTATCGCCAGCTTTATTTTGGGTGTGATTGTTTTGTTGATACTCAATAATCTTAAACAAGCTCCGCAGACTGTAGTACCGAAAGAAAACGAATAGGTTTTATGGAACTGGGACAGAAAAACAAGTATGTTCTATATGGTTGTTTCGGACTTTTTCTCCTGATCAACTTTTTTTGCCTATGGAAGCAGTTCTTTTATTTTTCGGCTGTTTCTGTGGTTCTGCTTGTTCTCTATCTGCTTGTTTTTCGTCTTGATTTGTTGATGTATGGACTGGCTTTCGTCACACCGCTGTCTATTGTCATTAGCGATGAAAAAATTCAGCTGGGCTTGTCGTTGCCTTCTGAATTTATTATGATTGCGGTGACTTTGCTATTTTTCTGCAGGATTTTGTATGATTGGACTTTGGACTGGCGACTGGTGACGCATCCCGTTTCCACTGCCATTCC
>JAKSMH010000220.1 GCA_024400715.1 Bacteroidales bacterium
TTGGGATTGGAAGTCAAATACAGAACCCTGCCTCCTGACTTTCCCTTGGTGAGCACATATTCCTTATCGCGAGCAACACCACCTATAGCGAAACGCTTCACCATCGCCGTACCAAACATACCGTCCGAATAAACCATATTGTAAATGGTGCGGTCATCGTTACGCTTAAACACCTCGACCAAAATTATATCCTTGCCAAAGAACTGCTTATCAGACACTTTACTAACCATAAAGGTTCCGTTGTCTCGAAAGACAATCACCTCGTCGATATCAGAGCAATCGCAAACATATTCCACGTTTTCATCGCGTTTCAGGGCGGTTCCCACGAAGCCCTCTGCCCTATCGACATACAGTTTTTGGTTGGCCACAGCCACCGTTGCCGCCACGATATTGTCAAAACTCCTGATTTCCGTCTTACGCTCCCTTCCCTTGCCGTATTTTTTCTTCAACTGCTTAAAATAATTGATGGCATAATCAATAAGGTGATCCAGATGATTCTTAACCTCATCGATATTAGCCTCTATATCGGCAATTTTATCTTCCGCTTCCTTAATATCGAACTTGGAAATCTTCTTGACCGGTTTTTCACAAAGATGAAGCACATCATCTCGCGTAATTTCACGGACAAACAACTTGCGGTATTTATCGAAAGCCCTTTCAATGCTTGTCACCTGGTCTTCCCAAGATTCGGCATCTTTTTCCAACTGCTTATACAGACCCTTTTCAAAGAAAATCTTTTCCAACGATATTTTATGCCACTGATCATTCAATTCCTCCAATGCGATTTCCAACTCACGCCGCAGCAGGTTAACGGTATTATTGGTATTAATCCGCAGGATTTCCTTCACCGACATTAGACATGGTTTCCCGTTAAAAATCACGCAGGCGTTAGGGGAATACGACATACTACAATCCGTGAATGCGTATAATGCGTCGATGGTTTGATCGGGAGAAACGCCGGGGAAAAGATGCAGCAATATTTCAGCCTGACCGGCGGTATTATCATCAATCTTCTTGATTTTCAGTTTTCCTTTTTCAATCTGCGGCGTAATGGACTGAATCAGGTCTGTCGTATTGGTTCCGTAAGGGATTTCGGTAATCACCAACGTTTTTTTGTCCAAGATGGAAATT
This sequence comes from Bacteroidales bacterium, assembly GCA_024400715.1. Next base: position 1,132 of record JAKSMH010000220.1, read on the forward strand.
TTGGCCCGATTCAAAATTTTACCGTTAACGCCTTCGTTATAACGACTAACATCGATAGAACCGCCTGTTGGAAAATCAGGATAGATTTCAAAATCCTTATTTTCGAGAATGGCGACAGAAGCATCCAGCAACTCATTGAAATTGTGTGGGAGAATCTTGGTAGCGATACTCACGCCGATACCTTCCGTACCCTGTGCCAAGAGCAGCGGAAACTTAATAGGCAACGTAATGGGTTCTTTATTACGGCCGTCATACGACAATTGCCACTCGGTAGTCTTATGATTGAAGACCACGTCGATGGCGAACTTTGACAGACGTGCTTCGATGTAACGCGGTGCAGCCGCATCATCGCCGGTTAGGATATTACCCCAGTTACCTTGGGTGTCAATCAACAATCCCTTTTGACCCAGCTGCACCAGCGCGTCACCGATAGATGCGTCGCCGTGCGGATGGTACTTCATCGTGTTACCAATGATATTGGCGACTTTATTGTACCTTCCATCCTCCAATTCATCCATAGAATGCAGAATACGACGTTGGACCGGTTTTAACCCATCCACCACTTCGGGAATAGCACGATTCAAATTAACGTATGACGCATAATCCAAAAAGTAATTCTCAAAAATCGAACCAACGTGAATGACATTCATCATTTTGGAAGGTTCTACATTTTCAACTTCTGAATTTACAATTTCATCCTTTTTTTCTTCTGCTATTTTATCGTTTTCTGCTGCCATTTCTCTATCATTCTATGGGTTCACGGCTGCAAATATACAAAATTTAGGCTTGTTTCCGAATGAGTTCGCTCATAATTTCTGCACGTTGCGCTGTTAATACAGCCACAGGACTTACCGCTTCAAACTGGTGGGGTACATAGTCCATCATCTGAATCAGGTAATAACTTCCCGTCTTGGTGCCAAGCACGTCGATATAGTGTCCCGAAGTCATCTGCTTCTTTACCGTGGCAAGATCCCCGAAACTGTTTTTGGTGATACAATCCTTCACCTTGGCCATATCGGAAGAATCCAGATAAATGCTATAGCGTCTCATCGTTTGGTTATCGGGAATATATACATAAACGTTCTTGTGACGGGTACTATCAACCCAGAATTTCAGCACAGCGATTATCATAATAATCACACCTACAATCACCATAAACATACAGGTATAATGACTAAACACCGCAGGAATCGCCGAAACAAGGATGGCAAGCAATCCTATGACCATCAGTACAATAGACGGAATCAAGCTTTTCTTTTTGATTTCAACATTTTTATCTTCATTATTTAATAAATAAGTATCAATACTATTAAAATTTTCCATAATATAATTCAAGATTGTTTTTTACTAATTGACTAAATAAAATAACTTAAAACACTATTACACAATTATATACAAGACGAAAATATAATTTTTTCGACTTGACATAGCATCTACAACTCAATAACGGATAAAAAACATTATCAAGTCAAAAACGCCGAATCGTGCAAATAGATAAATCTTTTATTTTCACAATCTCAAACAACCGATATACAAAGTATAAAAACTCTGTGATATTCGTTTGGAAAACAAGACATTACAAATATCCAATCCCTTGCTGAACATTTGTCTATAATAAAGTCTATGAAGGTTTTCTTTATTAACGGATTGATGGGACAATAATTTCACAAAAACCGAAACGGAAAACGTCGTGCTCTCGCTTCTCGTCTGCAACCCTTCAAAAGAGAAGGTGGAAATCTCGAACTCACTGCTTTGTGGAGGCAAATCGTGTTCTATGGTTTTAGGAACCGAAAAAGAGGCAAAAACAGAAGAACAGCCGACCAATGTCAACCCAATGGTCAGCACAACAGTCATCACCACAGTGTCGAGCACTTGCCGAGGACTACCCAGTGTTCTCGTCGTCTTTATCGTTCCTTGGTGTCGGCTTTTTGATAGTGAACAAAGCAGGCAAGTACGCGATGACAATTCCTATTATACCCGCGACCTGGATGATGAATTTATCTTCAATATCCATAAAATGCAACGGTACAACATAGACACCACACAACAATACCAGTCTGAAAAAATGCTCCATATTTAGAATTTTAATGTTTCCGATTGGTTAGTGTTAATCGGCAACACCCTATTTCACATTACTTTAATCCTGCGATTTGTTCTTTTAACAATTGGATTTTCGCTTCCGCATCGGCCTGTTTTTTGCGTTCTACGGCCACCACCTGTTCAGGGGCATTTTGCACGAAACGCTCATTGGACAATTTTTTCAAGACGGACTGCAAGAAA
>JAKSMH010000221.1 GCA_024400715.1 Bacteroidales bacterium
GTCCACCGAAGACCGACAAAAAGCAGCCAAGATTCACGAAATCCTGAACCGTTCCCTTTCCCTGAAAGAATCACCCATTCAGGACATCAAGGATTTTGTGTGCGGTGAAATCAACAAAATCGACGGGTTTAAGTTGGACTATTACGAAATCGTTGACGACCAAACACTTCAACCCGTGATAACCACCGAATTGTCCGACGGCGTTATCGGCTGCATTGCCGTCTATGTCGGCGAAGTTAGACTCATTGACAACATTAGATATAAATAATTCAAAAAAATAATTGACAACTACTATTGCCATAAACTACAAGTAAAATGCAAATAGAAGTACTCAAATCCAAAATTCATCAAGTAGCAGTTACCGAGGCGAACATTAATTATGTAGGAAGCATCACCATTGACGAAACCTTGATGAATGCCGTTAATCTCATCGAAAACGAAAAAGTACAGGTGCTGGATATGAACAACGGCGAACGCTTTGAAACCTACGTCATCAAAGGAGCCAAGGATTCCGGTGTCATCTGCCTCAACGGCCCCGCCGCCCGCAAAGTCCTTGTCGGCGATATCGTCGTCATCCTTTCCTATTGCAGTATGGATTTTGAAGAAGCCAAAAACTTCAAACCCAGCATTATTTTCCCAGTAAACAATAAAATCAAATAAACTCACTATGTACAAATTAATCTTAGTCAGACACGGACAAAGTGTTTGGAATATGGAAAACCGTTTTACGGGTTGGACCGATGTTGACCTTTCTGAACGCGGAATGAACGAAGCCCGCGAAGCCGGTGTGGAATTAAAAGAAGGCGGATTTGAAATTCGCTATTGCTATACCTCTATGCTTACCAGAGCCATCAAGACCTTAAACATCATTTTGGATGAAATGGGACTTTCTTGGCTTCCCGTGGAAAAGACCTGGCGTTTGAATGAAAAACACTACGGTTTTCTTCAAGGTATGAATAAAAAGGAAATGGTTGACCAATACGGCAGCGAACAAGTACAAATTTGGCGTCGTAGTTTCAGCGTGGCACCTCCCGCCATTCCTGAAGACGACCAAAGACACCCAAAACACGATGTCCGCTATCAGAATTTCCCCGAAGCGGAAGCCAAACCCGGCACCGAATCCCTTCTCGACACAACCAACCGTATCATTCCTTTATGGGAAAACGGAATCAAGAAAAAACTGCAAGAATACAAAACCGTTCTCATCGCAGCTCACGGCAATAGTCTGCGCGGCCTACTCAAGCACCTCAAACAGATTCCCGATGACGAAATCGCTGCTTTGAATATCCCGACCGGTGTTCCACTCGTTCTTGAAATCGACGAGAATTTCAAATTAATCAAGGATTATTATCTTATTGACGAAGAAACGCTGAAAAAGAAAATCGAAGAAGTTGCCAACCAAACTAAGAAATAGGTTTGAAGATGGCAAAGAAAGCTAAAGTCACACCTCAAATAGACGATTTTTTCGGAAATGCCAGGCAGTATAAACTGCTTGGCCTCCAATCCGGAGAATCGTTTTTCATTTTTTTAAAAACATTGGAGAACTACCTCCATACCGACGTGCGATTTTTAGCCGAAGTACCTATCAACGAATCCCAATTTCAGGGTGCTTTTCAGTCCGCTTTCACCGAAATGCCCAATATGGGCGATAGTACCATTATCATTTTGGAGAACAAAAGCACGCTGTTTAATCAAAGCGGCTACCCCACTTCCAAAAACGAGAAAAACCTGTCTTTTCATACGCTTTCTCTCTTCGACGAATATGGTTACATTCTCAACTCACAAGGCATCTGCCTCCACAATTGGGAACATACCGATTGCGATTATCTCATCCTGATTTCCGCCATCAAAGAATACGACCTCACTGATTTGATGGAAATCCTGCATCATATTCCCAAATCAAAACTAAAAACCACCAACGATATTTTTGCGGTGGAAATCACCGCCAAGAAAAAAAGCAAAATGCGTGTCTTCTTCGAGGATATTTTCTGCACGGCGGAAATTCAGATCAACGAGTGGAAAAGTCAGAATAATCTGCGATTGCTTTTAGGAACCACCCACATTCCCGAGACCAATATTCCGGAAGACTATTTATTTTATGAAGAGTTTACCCAAACCTTCACCAGCAAATACTTGGAGTTTGCCTATAAGGACCCGTCTTACGATTTCTCGCCATACGACAACAAAGACCAGTGGAATTATTAGGAACCCCTGACATCCATAGCATTACGCAAAGAGCGGCCTATCAACATAAAGGATAGTACCAAAAGCATAATAGCCACGCCTGGAATAATGGCCAAATATGCATTGTTGATAACAATGTAGGCATAATTTTCCTTCATCATCATTCCCCAAGAAGGAGTTGGCGGCTGCACACCCAAGCCCAAAAAACTCAACCCCGCTTCCATCAATATTGCGGAAGAGAAATTGGAGGCCGCAATCACGATGACCGTTCCCAACACATTTGGCAAAATATGCTTCAGAATAATGTGGAAGCCGCTGAATCCCAACGCTTTGCCAGATTCGACAAAGTCCTGTTCACGAAGACTAATGACCTGTCCACGGACCACTCTTGCCACATCCACCCACATCGTCAAGCCCATCGCCACAAAAATTTGCCAAAAGCCCTTTCCCAAGGCAAAACTGATGGCGATTACCAGCAACAGCGTGGGAATTGACCAAACCACATTGATAAGATACATCAGGATGTCATCCACCTTGCCACGATAAAAGCCGGCCACGGCCCCCACTAAAATGCCAATTACCAAGGCAATGAAGACCGAAATCAAGCCCACGGCCAGACTGATACGCGTCCCCATCATCAGTTGGCTCAGCACATCACGACCATAACGGTCGGTCCCCAACAGAAAACGCTTAGTCTTCACCGGTTGGTCGGGACTCAAATCCGACAAGGCATAACATACCGTGGCGGAAGACGCTTCGTCACCCCACAAAACCACCCGCAACGAATCACCGCTGTGCTGATACGAACTAATTGGAATAGTCTGATATTGTGAAGGTTGCCCGAAAAGCATCTTGGCAAAGACATTCCTTTTCTCCACCTCCATACTCTGCCGGACATTCAACAACTGAACGGAAAAACCAGGTTTCTGCAAGGCTATTTCCAATTGCTGGTGATTACAATACGGCGTGGGATCGGGCGTTATCAAATAGCCCAACACCGCCACCACTACCATCAACAGGATATAGCCCAGCGAAATCATCCCCTGTTTCTCTTTCCTGAACTTCTGCCAAGTCAGTTCGGAAATCGAAACGGCTTTATAGTCATTATGTTTTTTCTTAAATAATCCCAATGTCAGAAAGCGTTAACAACGGTCAATGGCATTCAAGTCCGAAAAAGCAACTGTCAG
>JAKSMH010000222.1 GCA_024400715.1 Bacteroidales bacterium
CACATACATAGGGTGGTTTCGCCGTGTGGTGATTTGGAAATGAGCCCTTCCAACATCGTTAGAAGGGCATTGGAAAGAGGTTTGGATATGATCGCCATCACCGACCATAACACAACACGTCAGGTAAAAGTCACGCAAAATATAGGAAAGTCGCAAGGCCTGTTTGTCCTGGGTGGCGTTGAAGTTACCTCGCAAGAAGAAGCACATTGTCTGGCCTTTTTCTGCAACGATGAACAACTCGACCAATTTCAATCGTTTTTAGACCAACATTTGCCTCCTATTCCTAACGACGAAGACCGCTTTGGCTATCAACTTATCGTTGACGAGAATGAAGAAATCGTCGGAGAAGAAGAATACCACCTGTTAAACGCCATTGACGTGGATATCGATGGCATTTATGAAGAGGTCCATCGCATCGGCGGCTTGTTTATTCCCGCCCACGTCAACAAGGGCTCAACCTCATTGACCAGTCAGCTGGGCTTCGTTCCCCCCGACCTAAAAGCCGATGGATTGGAAATAAACAAATTCGTGACCAAAGACGATTTCCTTAAGAAAAACGCCTACCTCAAACGCTTTGGCTTTATCACCGACAGCGATGCCCATTTTATCGACAATGTGGGCGACGTATATAACATTATCTATATGAAGCACCGTACTTTCGACGAATTTCACCTTGCCCTCAAAGGTATCGACGGGCGGTATATTGATACGGACACATTCCGTTCAAAAAAAATATAACTAACTTTTACTAAATAGATTAAACTTATGAAGGAATTATCGCTCCACGTTTATGACTTGATGGAAAACTCCACCGCTGCCAATGCCAAAGACATAAAACTTACCATAAAGGACTCCTTGAAAGACAACATTTTTGATTTTGTCATTGAAGATAACGGGAAAGGTATGTCGCCTGAGTTTTTAGCCCGTGTCACAGACCCTTACACCACTTCCCGAACAACACGCAAAGTGGGATTAGGACTCCCTTTGATAAAAATGAACACCGAAAATTGCAACGGTGGTATGAATATTACCAGCGAATTGGGTATCGGTACCACACTTCATTTTTGGTTTGAGCACAATCACTGGGACCGGCCGCCAATGGGCGATTTGTCCGGCACTTTGATCATGCTGGTTTCTCAACACGAAGATATTCATTTTGTAATTCGATATATTACCGACCAAGGCGATTTCGTTTTTGACACCAACGAGGTTAAAGAAGCTCTTGATGGAATGTCGATGAATGACTTGTCCGTGATAAGAATGTTGAAAGAAATGGTTGAGGAAAACCTTAAAGACATTGGAGCTAACGAATAGCGTTATCTTTTAAGTTTTAATTGCTCAAACAGTCTGCGTTCTTACCACCTACACCCGCCTCGATTTCTTACGCAAAACACTTGCTAATTGTTATTGCAGCTTCACGTTAGCCATTTCCAATTGATCATCCTTCATCAGATCACTGGGCAAAATACCGGTGTTCCCTTGAGGAATTTTTTTGTCAATAAGCATGAATAAGTCATCCCAGTAAGGTGGCATCAAACTATCTTCGGTCATGAAATTGATGGGACAAAGTTGGAATAATGATTCGCCTTTATCGTTGACGTATGCTCTGTACACCAACTCGGAGCAGTACAGTGAATCGTTGTCAATCAAGAAACTGCAATCGTAAGCTGTTCCGCAGAATTGCTTGGCATTTTCAACATATTTTGCGGCATTTTCGGCATTTTTCAAGCGCATGATTTTCATGTTAGGGTAAGAGCCGTCATTCAGGGTGAATGCTTCTAAAAATTGGCTGTAGGGATGGCGGTCTACGCCTTTGGCCAAGGTAGCGTCGATAACCCAGATGCTGTCGTTCTCATCCTTCTCCAAAATGGCAACGTGAATGTAGTTAATGTCTTCTCTTCCAGTTAATTGCTTCAATAAAATGCTATCTGCCGAATGGTCATTCAAGCAGTAGGTGTAGGGCAGTTCTACGAAAAGTAAATCACCAGTTTGGATAGAGTTTTTATCGTTGTCGGTCGTGGTGCTTTTATTACGGCAATGGCAGCTGATGCAGCACCAGCTGAGCATTAAAATAATCAGTGTGAAATTGATGTTCCTTTTCATTGCTTTAGTCTTTATAATTAAAAAATGATGTTCTATTTAAATACCATTTTGTGGAAATTGCCGAGTTTTATCAAGAGAATCTGGTCGTCAGCACTCCACATTTCCGTAACTCTTGCCCCGCGGAAGGCTCCGTTATTGGATGTCGGTGCGAAACTGGACGAACCTAAATATTGCACAAAACTGTCGTAAGCTAAATTATTCTTGCAATTACTTCTGAGAATCAGTACGGTTTTATATTTGCCATCCTCATTTTTGCAATATTTGGCCGTGCAGAATACGCCTTCAATGGTGTTTTCCTTGTCATTGTTGAATTGTGGCACCTCGTCATTCTCCCAGCAAAGGGTATCGGTGAAAGTTTCCAAACTTGTCTCCACAATTTCATAAGCACCTTTCTTCGTTTCCTTCAACTCCAATATGAAGGCAGAATTGATAGGAATGATAAAATCATGTAATGGAGTCTCTTTTTTCTGTTTTTGTGAATGCTGTTTTCTTAGCGTTCCGAAGCACCGGGTAATGTCGAAATACAATTTCTCAACGCCGTATTCGTTCTCCTCTATCTCAAATACATCGTACTGATTATCCTTGTTGAATTCAAGGCCTTGCGATTTAGGAGAGAATCCAAAAACATTCATCATCAAATATTCGTGGCTGGTCGTGATAACGTGAAAGGCATCGTCATAGGAACTGCCATCGCCAGTGCTATTGATGGCATCGACAAGCATAACAAATTGATGGTATGGTTTTTCCACTTCTTTGGATTCTGATCCATACAAATTTGAATTGTTGATGAATTGGCATACATAGAGCGGGACATGAGTCGGATGTTTTTCAATAAGTTTATTTAATTGATTATCAATATCTTTCATTTCTTTTGTTGATGAATTTTCCTTATTGATTACGGCGTAAATGTCTTTCATGTCAATCGTATTATAAGGATCGTAATCATCTTGAAAGATTGAACCATAGTAGAGCGCCCGCAATTGGCTTAAAGACAAGGTCGTATCACCTTCCTTGAATCGTGCCAGCAATGTTGGATAATAAAATTCGCCCCCTTTCTCTGCAATATTTTTTTCAATTTCATCGTAATCAGGTGCATACGGAACAAATTCTTGTGCATAGCTCATCGTTGTCACGGAAACTACCATTACCACCAGTAGAATCTTGCAAATATGAAGGAGGTTCTTTTTCATTGTTGAATTGTTTTAATTAAGGGGACTTCTATTTTTAACATTTTCGCGCCGTCCCTCTGAACTTCGTGAAGTCC
>JAKSMH010000223.1 GCA_024400715.1 Bacteroidales bacterium
ATTATTAACAAAAAATGTTGACAACTATTTGAATCACAAATATATAGCGAGATGTTTCAAATTTTTGTCATGTACTAAGATTTTTTTTACTACTTTTGCGGTTTCAAATTTGATAATTACTATGGGACTCAAAAAATCATCCATCACATTCTTTCTGCTGATAATAGGAATGGTAGTTTGGGGCCAAAAGGAAACAGAGCTGTACGAAATCCCTACAAAAATTATCACTTTGGAGCAATTGTCCGAATTGGATTTGTCACCGACACTCATCAAGCGGTCTCCGTGGTTTTATGTGCAAGAACGCGACCTGGATGAAAACGGACAAAGGATAATATTAGACACTGTTAAAATAGACGCTTCTGAGCCTTTGGGTTATCGTGGCGACTACTGGAGATTCCGCATCCATTTCAACAAAGTAACCAAACAAGCAGGGAACGCCAATCAATATCTGATAGAAGGAATCACCCTTTTTCGCGATACGGTGCGTTCAATAAAAGGCATCCTAATGCTGGATTCCGTAAAACACAATTTATACGATGTCGGGGATTACGATGCTGAAGTCGAAGCTGTAGGAACGATATTCGGTCATTATCTGCTGGCAGAAACCGACGCTTCGATTCCCAATAGCGGAAAATATTCCGGCAAAGCGACATTCAACTTCATACAGCAAGGAGGAGAGATACTATACGATGACAACTTTTTTCTCTCGGATGGATTTTGCAACAATATGTATGAAGGCGTATTTGAATCCTACGATGGTCTGGTCAGGGAGAAATGCAATTGGGGAGATTATCGCATACCCGACTCTGACAGTTTGGATTATGGAGCGGCTGAATTCTGGCCCAATCGCAAAGACCATGGGTGGGAGCTGTGGGCACTCGCAGAAGACGAACGTGCCTCCGATCTTATGGAGATATTATGGTATGCCGACAATCATTGGTATGTCAAATATGTGCCCAACGACTACAGCTCCGATCATTTTTTCACCTCTGGATATGATTACCGCTTTTCTGACTCCTGCTATCACGCCGTGGCGGAGAAGGTTAGCCGCAAAGCTTGGAAAAAGGCCTTTGACCACCGAACGGAATACAACTATTATAGAGACACAACGGATTACAAACGGAATGCGTCCACGCAGTCAGCCGTATTCCACGCAATGAGCGATGCAGGGAAGGAGGCATTCGCCGTTTGGAGTGATTTGGTACTTGCCAATACAGGGTACTTTGCCGAAACGGATGAGGACATTGTAGATATATATTATGCAAATGATATGGAAGCGGTATTTTTGAAAAACGGCATTATGAACAGTTGTGTCATAGCCGGAAGTGATTACGGTGTATATGGAAAGAATCGGATATATGTTGGGTGCAAGGGCTTTGACTGCGACAACTACGTACACCTCTATTTCTACCGTATTGCAGATGCCCCCCATCACCATACGCAGTTCCTTTGCAGTTATGTCAATCCATCCTCATTTGAAATGTTCGGCGAAGGTATGGAAGACTGGTCCCGAATCAACAGGGAACAAGGTGGTGCCATGATGTGGTACAAAGACGACCTCTACTTCCGCGCATGGGATGGCAAGGAGGTCGTTTATTACAAGGTGAGGTTGGTGGAGGAATAAACGCACGAAACAACTTCCTTCAGAGTTCCTCTATTATTAACACTTTGGAAATGTAATTTCTCACATTTCTTTCAGGAATGAGCTTCCAAAGCCGGGATTTCAAGTCCTTTAGATAGCCGTCTTTGGATGGTGCCTTACACGCATTGCCAGAAAGAGCCCAATTAAGATAATCAATCATCTTTGAATGACTGGATTCCTTCGTATTGTCTTGATTCCAATTATCATATAAGTAATAGCATATAAGGTCAGGGACAGTATCAAAAAGTTCCCCCATAATATATGCCATATACTCTGCAATCCAGCCGTCCGCAATCTGGCACATTTCATCCAACAACCCAAGATAGGAATCATCCGCAGATGTTTTTAGATAGCGTTGGAATAAGGTGTCAACGAATGTACTGAGGCAACTGTCACTGACAATCCCGTCATCCCCAAAACGACCGAAAAGGTCTTTATTCACAACATCATACAAATCATCTTCCGGGATATGAACATCGCAAATTCTCACGTCACCTAAAGCAGCAGCATTCTCCTCCAGTTTAGAATATTTGGATTGTTCCTGATGAAAATGTCTGATTCCAGCCTCTATGCTTCCATTAACATATTTCCAATATTTTTTCGGCAGCGGAGTGAAATTCGTATAATCGTCTTTCTTAAAAGCACCATCACGCAACAAGACGTCATTATCCAATTGCACAGCATTTTCATCCAAAAGAGTGACCTCTTTGCAGAAATATCTCTGATAGATAAAAAATTCAGGGGTAACCATTGGAAGGTCCAAATCGAAAACATCGGCAATAGGATTCTCAATTACATACTGAAGGTTCAACGAGCAATGGGCATTCCTGTTTACTGAATAGACATTGACATCAAAACTCCAAATTTCATTGGCCGGTTTGGGAATGGTCAACACAACGTCATCCGTATAAAATGCTTTGATATTTGGATCGTTTTCCATACTCGGTCGGCGGGTTTCTTTTTCGGTGGAGTCTGGTTGTAAATACAGGACAACCTGAAAAAAGATCCAATCATTATCGATTTGATTTTTATCGTTATGCCGAGGAATGTGGAATCGAAAAGTAAGACTGTCATTATCGGCAACAGACTCTTTGGCTTTCTGCCCCCAGTATTTGGTAGAAAGGGACTCATCACTGAAAAGGTAATAGCCTTTTTTATCCTTTTGATAGGTACCGAAACTCCAAACATTGCCGGGACGAATTCGCGGACAAATGTCGCACGGATAAATCACATATTTGTAGGTATTGTCGGAATAAAATGTCAACTTCATGTCTGCCTTACGGAATATCACGCTATCAATCTTTGGTTGTAACTGTTGTGCTGTCAGTAAATTAGCAGCAACTATAAAGAAGAAAAGCAAAACAGCTCTATTCATTTAACACGGCGATTAAAAAGGAATGGCAAAAATATGAAAAAAATATGAAAAAAATCATTGCCTTATTTTGCTTGACAATCTTTGCAAATAATCCGCCAAATGCCGTGATTATAAATTTTATGTATTTTTGCATCATTCAAAAAGCAACAGACAATAATGCAAACCTTTCACACCAACAACCGCGCCGAGTGGCGCCAGTGGCTCGCCGAACACTTCGAGACCGAATCGGAAATCCTGTTCGTCTTCCCGACGTTGGCTTCCGGTGAGGCGAGCATCTCCTACAACGACGCCGTGGAGGTGGGCCTCTGCTTCGGCGGGATGGCCGGCGTTGCCGGCCCGCTCG
>JAKSMH010000224.1 GCA_024400715.1 Bacteroidales bacterium
CATCAGCCATAATGATGATTTGCGGATAATCTTTCACCACTTCGGCAATGCCGCGCAATTCCTCTTTAGAATAAAGCATACCCGTGGGGTTGGAAGGACTGCTGAACATAATCAGTTTGGTTTTAGGCGTAATGGCCGCTTTCAACTGTTCGGGGGTAATTTTGAAGTCGTTTTCAATTTTCGCGGGAATGAAAACGCACTTGCCGCCAGCCACCTTGGCTATTTCACGATAAGACACCCAATAAGGAGCGGGGATAATCACTTCGTCACCGGGATTCACTAAAGCCATAACTAACTGGTAAATAGATTGTTTAGCACCTGTTGAAACCACAATCTGGTTGGTTTCGTAATCCAAGTTATTGTCTCTTTTGAATTTATGGCAAATAGCCTTCAGCAATTCAGGATAACCGGGAACTGGTGGATAATGGGTCCAGTTTTCGTCGATGGCCTGTTTCGCATATTCCTTCACGCATTCAGGCGTATTGAAATCGGGCTCGCCGATACTCAAACTAATCACATCTTTGCCCTGCTCTTTCAATTCGCGGGCGATTTGGGTCATAGCCAGTGTTTCCGACTCGCCCATAGCCAAAATTCTATCCGATAAAATTTCCATATTATTGTTTTTTAATGAAAAACAACAAAAATGATAGATAATCCTTCATCATTATTCAGATTTTCAATCATTCTGCAAAGATACTAAAAATATTCGTCATAAAAACCATTATCTTCAGCACTCTAAAAAGACTTTGTGTCTCAATGGGTTAGAACCGTTATTGGGAAATTCTCAGGTAAGATTTAAAAATTCGGAATATTATTTTGGAATTATTTTCTAAAAAAACGGAATTATGCCTTTAGGTCTTGTGAAGAGATTTCGACTTTGCCACACTTCGTCGTCATTCCGATGTTTCCTTCTTTCGTCGGAAACACCGATCGGTATAATGCTCCCCAAATTTCAGACCAACGGGTAAAGTGATTATCTTTGCACAAATTAAAAAAAAAAATGAATAATACAAAGAAAACGAGCCGTCGGAAATTCACGGCGGAGTTCAAGGCGAAAATTGCCTTGGAAGCAATGCGGGAAAATCAGACATTGTCTGACCTGTGCAGAAGTACGAACTTCACCCGAACCGGATTTCCCAATGGAAGAGGCAGTTGAAGGAACAAAGTGCCAGCGTCTTCAAAGAGCCGTCCAATGGTAAAGATGAGAAGGACAAACTGATTGAACAGCTGTATAAGACTATCGGAGAGCTTACAATGTGAATGTCAAGCGGTTGAGACGGCCGATGGCACTGTCCCGGTGGACAACTATCACAGACCGCATCAAGGCATTGATTATCAATATCCCGCAAATATGTATATGGATAAAGCCGCCGCTTAGATTTTTCGGTGCCACCTTCCGCTCCGAAAAATCAACAAAGAAACGGCAACATAATGAAATAAAATGTATTTTTGCAAGGTTAACTGGCGGAGAGCAAGCACCTTAACTTGAAACAAAAATGGTCTAAAGAATGGGACGCATTATACCTTTCACATATCCTCGTTCAATATTTAATTTTTTGTATCTTTGTCGTTCCGAAAAAAGAAAATATCACCCCCTGATGAATATAAAGACCGATGAGTAACAACAATCAAATAGAACGTTTATTACAGGAGCTGACTGAAGAATACTTTTCTTTGAGTATAGATCAGCAAATAGATCATACAAAATTCTATTTGTACAGTCTCATCACGCACTCCACGGCTATAGAAGGATCGACGGTTACGGAACTTGAGAACCAACTGCTCTTCGATGAAGGCATCACGGCAAAGGGGAAACCGCTGATAGAGCAAATGATGAATCTTGATTTGAAGCAGGCATACGAATGGGGCATGGAACAGATGGCGAGCCATCCACCCATAACCGTTGCGTTGCTGAAGCAATTGTCTGCCCAGGTGATGACCCATACGGGAAGCGAGTACAGTGCAATGGCGGGGTTCTTTTCAGCCGCCAAAGGTGATCTTCGTCTGCTTAATGTCAGTGCGGGATTGGGGGGCAGTTCGTATATGAATTATCAAAAAGTACCACAAAGTCTTGAAAAGTTCTGCATAGAGCTTAACAAGCGAAGAAGTCTTATTGGCAAGGAGGACATTGTGGCTATTTACGAATTGAGTTTCTGGGCACATTACGAACTGGTTACGATTCATCCGTGGGCTGATGGCAATGGTAGAACCTCTCGATTGTTGATGAACCTCTTGCAAATGGAATACGGAGTGATACCTATGAAGGTATTCAAAGAAGAAAAAGCAGAATACATACAGTCGCTTGAGGATAGCAGGGATAATAATAGTCCGCATGCTTTTATAGAGACAATGATGGCATTGCACACCAAGCACCTTGCCGATGAAATTAAACGATTCACGGCCACTATGTCCGAAAAGAATGTCCGAAAAGAACTAACTGATCGTCAGCGGGATATCATCCGAATTATATGTTCTGATGCACAAGCGACCATTGCGCAGATGTCCGAAAAGACAGGAGTTAACGAGAAAACCGTCCGTCGTGATTTGCAGGATCTTCAGCAATGCGGCGTACTGATGCGCATAGGCGGCCGCAAAATGGGCAAATGGCAACTGAATTTGCAACTCATTTAAGAACAGAAAACGCCTCGGTTTTTTCGAGGTCAAAACAGAATGTAAGGCGAAAATGACAAAGACGTAGGCCTTGAATTTTGATTTTTCTTACAAGATTTGGAAGAATTTTTTTCAAAAATTGCATTTTGTGAAGGCGACAGGGCTAATTTCTCACCAAAACCTTTTTGTCTCGTTTCTGTCTCAGTAAAAACGAGAAAATCAGTAATTGTGGTTTACAAATTACTGATTTTCAACGCTTTTCGGACTTCTGCGGAGAGAGAGGGATTCGAACCCCCGGAGGTGTGAACCTCAACGGTTTTCAAGACCGCCGCAATCGACCACTCTGCCATCTCTCCACTTGCAAAAGTACGAAAATTTTTATTGCCTGCAACATTTTTTCAAAAAAAAAAATTGGAAGCCAACGGTTCTATCAGCATCAGCAAATTGCAACATCCTGATTTACAGTTAGATGATTAGTAAAAAGAAACGGTCGGAGGTGTATCGTAGTGGAGCCACACAAGCTTTCCTTTTTATTCGCTCTCGCTCATGAAGTTCGGATTGCGGCAGCGATTGCAGCGAGCACGAAGCGCAGGGGACTGCCTTACGGCCGTAGGCGGCAAGCGGCGACCGAAGGAAGCCGTTTGACCGCCCATACGGGCGTGGCAGGTCCCAAGCGGAGTAAAGCGGAAAGCGCGACGGCGAGCGTTAGCGAGCCGGGCCGCCC
>JAKSMH010000225.1 GCA_024400715.1 Bacteroidales bacterium
GAACCTTCCGCTATCTTATTCTCGCCTACTGAATAAATTGGTCGTTTACGGAGTAGAGAACAAGAGCGTAAAGCTCAGATTATTACTATGTTATTCTATTTTTCTATATGCTGTTTTTATATTTAACAATGAATTCTTTATATTCTGCAAAAATACACATTTTCCCCAAAATTTACTTATTTGTGAAATCTTGAATTTTTTTTGGTGTGCTAAACATAGAAGAATGGAAAAATCAACTTATTTATATCCTCCGCCTTCTAAGCGGATTGCGTGACAAATCGAGGTAGGTCATAAAGAAAGTACCGGAAAAGAAAAACATTTTCAAGAAAAACAATCTTTCAAAGTCTTTTTTTTGTAAATTTTCAATCTTGAAAGATTTATTTTTGTATTTTTGCAGATTGAAAAATAAAAGTCATAATTATGGAAGGCGCATCAATTGAAAGTTTGTATAGAACATCCGACCGCTTAGTGCATGCGGTGTCAATGAATTTTCATCGCTACTTATACGATAAGATAAGGTGGAATGCTCGGCTGATTGCGATAAAAGGGGCGAGAGGGGTTGGCAAGACGACCTTGCTGTTGCAGCATATTAAGGAGAATTTTGGCGAAAATTCGCAATTGGCTTTATATGTATCGCTGGATAATATGTGGTTCGCGACGCATACTTTGAGCGAAGTGGTGGAATACCATTACACCCACGGAGGAACGCATTTGTTTATAGATGAAGTACATAAATACAAGGATTGGCAAACCGTCATTAAAAATATCAATGATGAGTATCCTGATATGCACGTGGTCTATACCAGTTCGTCAATGCTGAAGATGGAGAGTGAAAAGGGCGACCTTTCACGGCGGCAAATTATGTATCAGTTAAATGGACTATCCTTTCGAGAGTATATGGCGTTTGAAGGTGCTGTGGCGACCGAATGCGTGTCGTTGCAGGATTTACTAAGAAGGCATACGAAAATCGCCCTTCAAATTACGAGTCAATGTAAGGTTTTGCCTTTGTTTGAACGTTACCTGAAAGTCGGTTTTTATCCGTTTTACAAGAGAGATTCAGAAGAGTTCGAACAGCGTTTGCAGTCCGTAATCAGAACTATCTTGTACGAGGATTTGCCTGCTGTGGAAGATGTGTCGTATCCAACTGTTCAAAAAGTACAAAGAATGTTGATGATTTTGGCGGCCAAGGTCCCCCAGACACCCAATATGAGCGAATTATACAGTCATTTGGAAACAAATAGGGAACAGGGTATGAAAATGCTTGATTTGTTGGAAAAAGGTTCTTTGCTAAATCTTTTGTCGTCAGAAAAAAAGAGTTTTCGCTATTTATCTAAGCCTGATAAAATATACTTGAATAACACCAATTTAATGTATGCCCTTACACCGATGGCCAATGTGGGAACCCTACGCGAGACGTTCTTCCTCAACCAGCTTACGGCTGTGGCGAAAGTGTGTTACCCGCCCCAAGGGGACTTTTTCGTTGATAATAAATATTTGTTTGAAGTGGGAGGTGGAAGTAAAAGTTTTGAGCAGATTAAAGACCTGAATGATAGTTATTTGGCTGTCGCAGGAATCGAAATTGGATATGGTCATCGCATACCTCTCTGGATGTTTGGCTTGCTGTATTAGAATTCGTTTGAGATAATTTCAAAACAATCTTCCAAAGTCTTTTTTTTGTCAATTTTCAATCTTTCAAGATTGAATTTTAAATGAACTCATTAATGGGCTTGCTGCCTATATCTCCATCATCATTTTTCGGTAGCTTTCGCCAAAGGCGTTGATGTCGTGGCTGTGACGGAAGCCCAATGGTTCATAGAGGCGTTGGGCGGCAGGACTAAATGTCCAGACCACGAAGGACACATCTTGAAGGGTAGCGGGCCTTAACAAAATGGACATCGTTCTTTTTTTGCAAAAATACGACAAATTTCCATAAAAAAAGGGAAGTATTCGCTTGAACACTTCCCTTCCAGGATATCATTGATGGTTTAGTATCCGAAGATATCATTCAAAGTCAATTTCTTCACTTTGCCGAATTTTGCCAAAGCGTTGAAATCCATATCGGATTCGCGACCTAAAACCATATAGAATTTCTTTTGTCCTTTGAGGTATTTGTGGTTAAAGTTCACCAAGTCCTGCATAGACAGTGTGGGATAGGTTTCAAATAAAATCTGTCCGCGGGTTTTCTTCATATCAAAGCCCATTTTTTCGTAAGTGAGGTAGCTGTTGATGATGGAAAATTTCGTGGTGCGGTCGGTGCGGATGCTGCTGATGGCGGCGTCTTGTGCCATTTTGAAGTTGGCTTCGGCAACGGGCATTTCCTCGAACAGTTCGCTAAATGCATTCATGGCGTCAAGCAGTTTGTCGTTTTGAGTGGCGATAATGGCCACGTTGGTGAAGTAACCGTCTTTGCGGTTAGGTGTCACATAATAACTTTGAGCGCTGTATGCCAAAGAACGTTTTTCACGCATTTCCTGGAATACGATGGCGTTCATTGAACCACCGAAATATTCATTGAAGAGGTTCAGCTGAGGAAGGATCTTGACATCAAATTTGTCACCACGGATGTATTCCTGCATATAGGTTTGGTTGGCGTTGTAGTCAACGAAGTAAATGGTGTTTTCGTTAACGGCCTTGGGAACAAGCTGCTTGTTGACTGGGGTCTTGGCAAACTTGGCGGGCATTTTGTGGTCGCGGGCGATGATGGATTTCAGGTTGTCGATACTTTCAGGTCCGTAATACAAAATGCGGTGTTTGTAGTTGAAAAGCTGCTTGATGGGATCGCATAACTGCTGGCTGTTGTATGCTTTCAACTGGCTTTCGCTGAGCACGTCCTTGGTTGGACTGTCTTCGCCATAAATACCATAGTTACGCAAAGCACTGAAGGCACGTTGCTGATTGCTCTTGTTGTCGTTACGGCTCTTGACGATTCTTGAAACCAACATTTGCAGAGCGTCTTCGTTGGGCTGGATGTCGGCAAAGATTTCTTCCACCAAAGCCATGGCCTTTTCCATATTTTCGCTCAAACCGCTGATGCTGACGACGATATTTTCATTGCCAACGCTTAAGGAATAGTTGCAGGCGAGTTTGTAGAATTCAAGCTGTAATTGTTCGGGAGTATGTTTTGAAGTTCCCAAGAAGTCCATCAAGTCGGCGGCCAAGTCAATGGTCTTGTCGGCACGATAACCAAAATCGAAGTAATAATTCAAGTTGAAAGTCTTATTTTCAACATTCTTCACATAAAGAATTTCGGCACCGTTATTCATTTTGCTTTTTTGCAGGTCCTTG
>JAKSMH010000226.1 GCA_024400715.1 Bacteroidales bacterium
AGGATGGAGGCGATGACGTCGGTTCCGCCGCTGGAAGCTCGGGCCTTGAAGATGAGTCCCACGCCGATGCCGATGACGACGCCACCGAAAATGGCAGCCAACAGCACTTCGTCGTGAAGATTCAACGGGTCGCTTCCCCAAAGCCAAATGGCTCCGTCGGTAAATAGTGCGGTCAGCGTAAAGCCGATAAAGGTTTTAAGGCCGAAGCGAGGTCCCAACAGCCAAAGTCCAATCAGCGTGAGCGGAAGGTTGAAACACAAGGCCCCCATACCGACGGGAAATCCGAATTTGTGGTGCAGGACGATGGAAATACCGTAGATGCCGCCAGGGGTGATTTTATAGGGGGTCATAAAGAACGCATAACCGATAGCCAATAAGAAGCAGCCGACAATGAGCGACAAATAGGACATTATCCATCTTTTGGAGAAAATTTTGTCCTTAAAAACCAAGGGAGAAGCGTTTTTCCTCATTTTCTTATAAAATAGTATAGTCTAAAGCGTCTTTCATAGCACTGAAATAGTGAAAATTCATTCCTTCGATGAAATTTTCCTTGATGTCGTCGATGTCTTTTTTGTTTTCAGAAGATAAGACGATGTCGAAGATTCCACAGCGCTTGGCCGCGAGAATCTTTTCCTTGATGCCGCCGACTGGAAGAAGTTTCCCGCGCAGGGTGATTTCGCCCGACATGGCGATTTTGTTGCGGACTTTCCTTCCGGTATAGGCCGAAATCATCGCCGTGAGCAAGGTGATGCCTGCCGATGGACCGTCTTTCGGGGTGGCACCTTCCGGCACGTGAACGTGAATCTTTTGCGTTTCAAAAGTCTTGGCTTGAATGCCGTATTCCTTGGCGTGGGCCTTTAAGTATTCGTAGGCAATGGTGGCCGACTCTTTCATCACGTCGCCAAGATTGCCCGTCATGGTAAGTCCGTTTTTGCCGGGACTCGTGATGGCTTCAACAAACAGAATTTCACCGCCGACAGATGTCCAGGCCAATCCCGTGGCCACGCCGACAATGTCATTGTCAATGGATTTTTCCTTTTGGAAAATGGGAGAACCCAATAACTTGGGTAATTCTTCTGCGGATATCTTTTTCTCCATTGTTCCCGTTTGTACCAATTCCACGGCACGTTTGCGGATAATGCGGGCGATGGTTTTGTCCAAAAGACGTACGCCGGATTCGCGTGTGTATTCGGAAATGATTTTTTCAATGATTTTGTCAGAAAAACTCAATTCGGACTTCTTAATGCAGTGCTCTTTTAATTGTTTGGGAATCAAATGCTTTTTGGCAATTTGGATTTTTTCTTCCATCAAGTAGCCGGCAATGTCGATGATTTCCATACGGTCGAGCAAGGCGGGGTGGATGTTGCTGAGGTTGTTGGCCGTGGCGATGAACAATACCTTGGATAAATCGAAAGTCGTCTCAAGGTAATTGTCGTAGAAAGCGTTGTTTTGCTCAGGGTCGAGAACTTCCAACAATGCGGCGGACGGGTCGCCCTGAACGGTCATACCGGTCACTTTGTCAATTTCGTCCAAGACGAAGACCGGGTTGGAACAGCCGGCTTTGCGCATATTCTGAATCACACGGCCGGGCATGGCTCCGATATAGGTTTTGCGGTGTCCTCTGATTTCCGATTCGTCGTGAAGCCCACCTAACGACATACGAATGTATTTGCGGTCTAATGCGTCGGCAATAGAATGTCCGAGAGAGGTTTTGCCAACGCCCGGAGGGCCGGCCAAGCATAAAATCGGTGACTTCATATCGCCCTTCAACTTAAGCACGGCAAGGTATTCGATAATGCGTTCCTTGACTTTTTCCAAGCCGAAATGGTCGTGATCCAAGATTTTGCGCGCCCGGTCTAAGTCAAAATTGTCAGTCGTGTATTCATTCCACGGAAGGTCAACCAATAACTCCAGATAATTGAGTTGCACCGAGTAGTCCGGTGACATTGAATTGGTGTGGTGGAGTTTTTCCAGTTCTTTCTCAAATAAAGCCTTGGTCTCCTTGTTCCACTTTTTCTTTTTTGCTCGCTCCTTGAGGTCGTTGTATTCCTTTTCTGTCGGAGAACCGCCCAACTCCTGTTGGATGGTCTTTATTTGCTGGTTAAGGAAATATTCCCTTTGCTGTTTGTCTAATTCCTGTTTTGATTTATGCTGAATTTGATTTTTCAGCTCCAACATCTGCAGGTCGTTGTTCAGCAGCTTTAAGATCTGCTTGGCCCGGTCTTCAATGTCCTGCATTTCAAGAATGTGCTGTTTCATAGAAACATTGACAGACAAGTTGGAGGAAATGAAGCAGAAGAAAAATGCCGCGCTGTTGATGTTTTTCATCGCAATGATGCTCTCTTGCGGCAGTTGGGGCGATTTCTTGATGATGGAAATAGCGGTGTCGCGAATGGAGGAAATCAAAGCCGTGAAGGCACGCTTTTTCGTGATGGCTGAATCAAAGTCATTGGTGAAATACTCGGCGACGTTGGCTTTGTAGTAAGGTTCAACTTGTGAGAATTCCTTGAGTTCAAAGCGTTTCAAACCGCGGACAATGATGGTTACGTTGCCGTCGGGCATAGAGAGATATTTGAGAATATGTGCCAAAGTCCCCACTTTGTATAAGTCGTCCAATTGGGGTTCTTCCACCTCGTTGTCCTTTTGTGCCACCACGCCGATAGGGGCGTTGCCGTGACTGAATTCCTGCGCCAAGCGGATGGATTTGGCTCTTCCCACGGTAATGGGAATTACCATACCGGGAAACAGCACGGTGTTGCGTAAAGGAAGTATGGGCAGCTGTTCGGGCACCTTTTCTTTTTTCAGCGTTTCTTCATCATCAGAAGAAAACAAAGGTATGAAATTAGATTCGTTATTCAAAAATTCGTTGATGAGAGAGATGTCGTCCATATTCTAAAAAATTGAGGGGCAAAAGTACGGAAAAAAATTGACATTTTAAATGGTAAAAGCAACCAAATTTGAGGTTATTTTCATAGCGGTGACGAGAATAAAAAAAGGTGGAATTTGCGCAATCCCACCTTTTTATCAAGAAGCAAAAAAATTAGAAGCTGTTTTGATTTGTTCGATAGGGATTTGCATTAGATTTTCGAGCATATTTTTCTTGTTTTGCGACGAAGAATAGTGGACTATTCGAGGAGTGAAACGAGGAAAAGATGCCGGAAAGATATGCAAATCGCATCGAAATGACATACAATATAATTATCATTGTAAGAAATCAAAACAGCTTCTTAACTAAATTACAAAAAAATTCGATAGTATTGGACGGGTAAGCATATAATGCTG
>JAKSMH010000227.1 GCA_024400715.1 Bacteroidales bacterium
CATTGAACAACAATTGGTTCAAATCGACTTTTTATGTTTAGCGGACAACAATAATATCAAATAAGCTTTTCGAATAGACGGTCGTAGATGTCGGTTGTGTCAATGGCATCGTCAATATCTGTTTTACGGAATGTGTCTGGAAATTCCTGCCAAGACATCAGTGATGGTATTACCTCCACAACGGGCAATCCTATGTCGATGAGGTCGATTTTTTCACTATTTACAGGAATGCCGCATAGTTTATAGTATCTTCTTTCGCGTTCCAATTCAACAATTGAATATACCACGTCGTAGAGGATGTCTTCTTCTTTATGGTCGTCATCAAAAACGCCAAGATTGAATATAGCCACACGGTCCCGTTTTTTGCCTTTCTCCACTCTTAGCGTGAGGGATACACCATAGAGCAGGTCGTCGTCGAATTGGATTTTTCCGAATTTTTGATGTGCTAAAGGGTGGTCTGCACGGAACAGCGGTTGAAGATCTTGCAGGGCCTGCCAGTAGCTCTTAAATGGTTTTTCAAGGCTTTCGCACAACACTTCGAGCATGCTGCGCAGATAATTGAAGGCGTTTCCCCGTGCTTCCAGCGGGTTGGCGTTGGAAAAACGTTTCAAATGGTGGTACGTGTTTTGCTGCCGTTGTTTGGCATATTCCAGTTCGTCCGTTTCCGCATTGTTGAAAGGTTTCTTCCATAACAAAGTTTCAACATCGTAGTGAAAAACGTGCTTCGTGTTTTGGGTTGGCAATTCTTTTGTGCTCATAGTTTTATGTATTTGATATTAAAGCAATTCGGGATATGGGGATTGGTGTTCCTTACATCCCGTACCGTAGGGGTGTGAATTATTTTCTGGTCAAGCCCGACACCTCGTCCGACAGTTTTTTGTAGCTTTCCTTACAAAGTCGCTCCCATAAAGAGAAGCTATAGCCTCGGAATGAGTTTTTGAAATTAGTGAACTTAATGTAGTCGAAGTACTTAATCAGAAATGTTTCGTTGAAGAAACTCTCATCGCCCAGATAGCCGTTGTTCACCAGTTCCGCCCAATCTATGCGGTCTTTGAACTCCTCAATCATACCGAGACTCCATCCATCTTGTGCGGAAAGCCGCGACCAATCCCAGAAATCGGCAAAGGCTCGGATTATTTCTGCCTGGAAAATGTGTTTGCTGTTGTTTTTCGACAACACTTTCCAGTTAAGACGATTTTTGAAACGTTCGAGCAAGGAAAGGCTCCAAGCCACATTTTCGTTGGCCGAAACCAAATCCCAGTCCACGTTGTTTTTGTAGCGCTCCAGCTGTTCTTCGTTCCAAGCAAACTCTGCCGACATCTGTTTCCAAGCACTCATCAGGCGCAATTCGTTCAATGTCTCCATTGACAATACGTTGTTTGACATGTTTTTTTTTGTTTTTTAATTGTTAAACATTCAGAACTTCAGCGAGTTAATTACGTGCTATTGGTAAATAACCCTGTAGGCATTTTTACGTCCGTCAATCTTTTGGATGGCGACAGACGTGCCTTCGTGTGCATTGTTGTTTTGGTGCATGGCCGAAAGGCCGTCGATGCGGTACACCGTGCGGTGGACGTGGGTGATGTATTCCTCGCCGCGGTGGTCAACCATTACTATTGTTTCGCCCTTTGCGGGGAAGAAGTCTTTGTCGGCGACCCCAAACCGGATAAGGCCGCACTCAACCTCAATTTTTGATAAATGCTTTGTAATCATTGTTTTATATTTTTTTATTGATTAATATTACATTGTTTTTCAACTGCAAAATTACAGCATAAGTATGCGAAATTATTGCAGAAGCAAAAAATATTTTTTTCTTTTTTTGAAAAAAAGTGTATTTTTGCAAAAAAATTATAGTTACTAACTAAAATAATAATATGACAGATAATTCCGATGTCTCGGCAAAAAAGTGGTATATAAATAAGTTGGAAAAGGGAGGCTATAAGATTTTAGAAGGCAAACATCCCGTTGATATTGTTGCTGAAAAGGGTGGTGTGAAATATTATTTCGAGTTGAAGTCCCAAAATAAAACTAGACGAACTAATTCAGATACGGGCGAAACGAAGTATATAAATCCGTATGTTGGAGGGATAAGTCTTGAACAGTTGAAATGTGCCCTTGAGCACGAGGAACATTTTAGGTTAGTCTTTCTAATAAAGGGCCAAAAAGCGAATGAACAGTACACTTATTATTGTGAAGAATTAAGACTGAAAGACTTTTTGCCACACCTGTCAGGCAATTGGAAAATTACACACAATTTCAGTTTCAAACTAAAAAATCCTTCGACAAACCACCCGGAAATACTAGAGAATGAAAACAGTCTGGATGCTGAGGCGGTAAAGAGAGCAAGGAGAGAGATAAAAGAACTCTCAGAGATATTAAACCAATATAAGTGACCCCTCTTAACCGCTACATCTGGCTTATCGACACCCTTGTCCGTGCCGGGCAGCGGGGCTTGACTTTCGAGGAAATCAACGACAAGTACCGCTACAACGACGGCATTTCGGGTGGCGGGGAGTATGCCCTGCGCACCTTCCACGACCATCGCAAGGCCATAGAGGAACTTTTTGGCATAGAGATTGCCTGCAACCGCTCCGATAACCGCTACTATGTCCGCGACACCGACGACATCAAAAGTCCTGGCTATTTCCGTAAGTGGCTTCTCGAAACCATTTCCCTCAACAACATCATATCAAGCAACGACCGCCTCCGCGACCGTATTCTTCTTGAGGACATACCCTCCACCGCGCCGTCGCTTATCCCATTGCTTTCGGCCATGAACGACGGTGTCGCCGTCAATTTCCTGTATCACCCTTTCGACAAGGATGTGGTGAACCGATACAATGCCTTCCAGCCGTGGAACCTCAAGATGTACAAACGTCGTTGGTATGTATATGGCAGTGTGCCGGAGAAAGGCATGCGTATATTCTCTCTCGACCGTATCAGTGATGTTGAACTTACCACCCAGACCTTCCGGTTGCCGGAGGACTTTAATGCCGAAGCCGTGTTTTTCGGCACATTCGGAGCTTATATTTCTGTCAAAGACGAACTCCAAACCATCCTCATCAAAACAGATGAATGGCAGGCCAAGTATCTGCGAAGTCTTCCTCTGCACAAGTCGCAACAGGAGGTGGAACGCACGCCAGAATATACCATTTTTTCGTTGTTTGTCATTTTCAACCCTTTCGGTGTATCGGATTCTGACTTTCGTGAATAGAATGTAATCAAGTAAAAAAATCGGAGGTCACATATGGCGATAAAGGTTTATATCGATCAG
>JAKSMH010000228.1 GCA_024400715.1 Bacteroidales bacterium
TAGAGACGTGGCGCGCCACGCCTCTACATCGACATCCGCCACGTCTCTATTTGGAACACGCGCTACATCAACCCGTGGCGTGCCATTGTCCTTTTCCCGTCCGGCGCATTGTTTTGCCAGTTTGCCCATTTCGTATTCCAGTTTGCCCATCCAGAAGCGGGCGGAACCCTTCGTGAGGGTGCGCACCATACCCTTGTTGGCACTGTGCCGTGCAAAGACGGCCACGCCTTCAGCGTAGTCGTGATGCTGGTCCGATAACCATTGCTGTATATCTGTCATAGCTTTCTTTTTCCGCAAAGATAAGAAAGTGGAAATTTCCAAAATGGGACAAAAAAAGAGCCACTGAAAAGTGGCTCGAAACATTACAGGAAAGTAATGCGGTTCGTATGTTTATGATTTCAAAAATTCAATGTAATCCTCTTTTGACGAGCCTATGGTGCGAAGTACATTCCTTACGATAAATTCCGGAACAGGATCTATATGTGTTTGAACAACAACGGGACGCAATAAATCCTTACGGCTCCAAACCTCATGCCCTCCTTCCGTGCGTATATGGCTCAAGCCCATATACGAAAGAAAGTCTCGAAACGTTTTTAAAGGAATGTTTTTCAAAGGATTTTGTCCCATAAAAACTAACTCATAGCCACTTGCATTGGCATATCATACTTCTGATAGGATGGCTGGGTGTTGAAAATCTTATTAAAGTTCTCATTGGAAGCCAACAAATCTGTCATTGCAGGAGGAACCATTGAAACCCTTTTGGATTTCAATTTGCGCCATCCGTGCGCCATCAGATCATTGTTCAAGGTGCCCTTGTTGGAAGCATATCTTATGTATTCCAACAATACCGTTTTGAACGACTCTTTCGCCTCTTCCTCAGTGGCTCCATATCCCGACAGATCCAATGCGGGACAATAGATAATGACGACATCGTCCTCTTGAAATTGAACGACAGGAACATTAACATCATATTCACCATTGTTTTTTTGTGAGATAAAAGCCGTTTTCATACCTTGAATTTTATGCGGCAAAGGTACAAATATTTTTCAAATAAATACAAAAATGAAATTTCCAACCAAACAACAAAAAAAAAGCCTCCGTCGCCGGAGACCTTTCATCAAAAAAACTGAAAAAATTAGTATCAGGAATGATACTCTATGAAATGGTGAATGCGTACGTTTCGGAATACACTTCCTTGCCGTCAACCACCATGTAGGCATAGTACAGATAGTCGCCTGAACCGTCAGACATCGTGACCGTTTTTGAAACAGGTGTTTCAAAATCGCTCGGAAGTGTCACATTTACATTCTTCCAATCCGCAGCACCTTCCTTCTGGTAGCGGAAGCCAACCTTGCTGATGGTGCTGTCGTTTTCGGTTGCCGTACCGCTAAGAGTTACGGCACCGCCGCTAACGATAGGATTGCCCACAGCAGTAATGGTGGCGGGTTCGCCGCCTACAGTCAGCAGGCTGTCGATGTTGCCGTTATAAACGGTTGGAGCGTCGCAGCTGTAGCTGAGCGTGAGATCAGCTCCGTTGGCATCAGCTTTAGCCTTGCCGCTGGTGGCGGTTGCACTGTCGTACTCAACGCCCTCGTCGGCATCGCCCAACAAGTGCCATTCGCCGGCCTTGGTCTTCGCCAACACCACGAGTTCCTCGTTCTTGGTGGCTGGCAACAGACCGAGAATCTTGGAGCGCATACCGGGAACGTTGCCTTCCAACGTCGCGTTGAACGAACGTGCGCCGCTTTCGCCCTGAAGTTCGTATGTCGGCCAACACAGCGTCGGCGGATGAACCCATTGCGGAGGTGGTGCCGTAGTTGAAGTTCACAACGGCGTCAGCTGGAACGTCTTCTCCAAACACCTTGCCGACCAATTTGGCGGTAGTGTCAGCTTTACTGACCCTTACTCTTCTTGGCAAAAGGGAACTGTGGAAAACATTAATAAACTAATCCGACAATATAGCCCTAAAGATATGAACATCAATAATTTAAATAAAAACACCATCGCAAGTATCTTATTAAAATACTCCTCGCCAAATAACGCTGTTGACCACAGTTACCACAAGAGCTAACGTATGGCACATTGATATTGTAGCAGGGCTTTGGCGAAACGATCGCGCATGGTTTTTACCAAACTATCAGGACTCAACACGCACACTGTTTCTCCAAATGCCATCAAGTCTCGTTCAAGCTCGTAATTGATAATCACTTTGATTTCAAAAACCATACTCCCGTCTTTTTGCTGCTCAATCAGTTGCTGACTGGCGTGGATAGGTTCAGTGTAAATATAGGAAGCCGTGACGGGTGCTGCCCAAAAGCGAATTGTTTCAACAGGAGCGTTCATTTTGGTCACGCCGACAATGTCGTCAAAAAAAGTTTTGGGGTCAAACGATGGATCTTCGTAAAAGGGAACACCATTAGCCAATTTAACAGTAATAATACGGTCTAAGGCCAGCGTCGAAACCTCACTTGTTTTACGTGTATGGAATCCTAAAACAAACCAGCGATTATGCGATTCTTTCAATATATGTGGCGAAAAAACGAGCTTGCGGGAACGCGAGGCCTTAAACGACTGATACAAAATACGCAACACCTGCTTTTTGACAATCGCATCATAAATAACAGGAATATACTGCAAGCCCTTGACCCTCTCATTTTGCTCAAAATAAACCACCGGCTTATTCTGCTCATTTACATTTTTCACATGGTCTTCCAAACGGCAAATCAAATCTTCCAAACCCGTCATCGGATGAAAAGCACTCATCTGTTTGAAGATGCCAATGGCTTCGTTAAGTTGCTTCACATCCTGCACACTCAACGTCGTCTTGGTGATACTGTAATCCGGATCCTCGTAGGTATAATATTTCTTGTCCACCACCACAATCGGAGCATTATAGCCGGGACGGTCGCTACGCATAAACTGTATGTCGCTTTGAATGGTGCGGACACTGACACTTGTTCCACAATAGTCAAGCATGGCCTCGTTGCATTTGCGTACAAGGTCGGATAAAGTCCAAAGTCGCATACGATTACACAAACAGGCGTCAATGGTCTTATAGCGTAAAATGGCATTTTTGGATGCAGGCATAATATGTTTTTTTATAAAAAATCATGCAAAAATACGTTTTTTTTACAACTACGCAAATAGGTTGCGTAGTAATGTCGTTTTTTTGCAGAAAATTTGAAATTCAGAATTATGGAAATCACAAACAAAAAAGGAAAAACCACAAACATCTTTGCGAAAACCGTTGAAAACAAAT
>JAKSMH010000229.1 GCA_024400715.1 Bacteroidales bacterium
TAATAACGCCTTGAGGTATCGTGTCGTAGGTGAATCCTTCGGTTAGGGGATGAAATTGCAACAATTCCGCAATGGTATGGGTGGCCTTCCCGTCAAAAGTGGCGTAGGGGGCTACGTCTAATTCCTTTTTACAAGCGGAAGTGCAAATCATCACGATTGATAATAATAATCCGAGAGTTATTTTCGTATATTTCATATTGTCGCGGTTTTTAGATTACAAAATGCTGTTAGTTGAATTGGAAATTGATACCGGCATAGAATGTGGTTCCCAGAGCGTAAAAGCATTTATTCTGAAATTTATTGGGATTGTAATCGGTATAATCATATCTAAATTGTTCCCAAGCGGTAGTAATCAGGTTTTTGTTGTTGGTGATATTGGTCACGCTGATATTGAATCCGATAGTGTATTGTTTAATTCTCCAAGATTTACTGACAGAGGCATCGAGGGTGAATTGGCCTTTCATTCGTGTTTGGCTGGCCATCATTTGGTATAGGGGAGAGGTTTCTTCGAGGGTTCCGCGGGCAGAAGTTGTTCTTCTTTCAGGATTCAACGAACAATAGATTTTGTCAAAGTAGTTGGCATTGATATTCACCCACCAGTTCTTGTGGTTGAATTTCAGTCCGATGGTGCCTGCCGCCTGAGGAGAGTTGGCCACGTGGTAGTTTTTCCAATATACGGTGCTGTTCACGTCTCCTTCAAAGTCGCTTCCGTTTTCGGCATTCATAGTCACATTGGCTCTGTCAGAATAACGGTAGTCGCCATAGTTACCGGCCAAGACAAGGGCAAACATAGAACCCAATTTGATTTCGGCACCCAATTCCAAGCCGAGATGGCGTTCGTCAATGCCGGAAATCGAATAGTTGACCATACTTTGCATTCCATCGTGATAAAATGAAATGAGTTTGGTCATATCGTTCATTTGCGCAAAATATCCGGTTAAGCGCAAGGTCACCACGGGATATTTCATAATGTAGGACAAATCGACGGAACCGATTTTCTCACATTGGAGACGATCCACGTATTTGTTGCGAATGTTCGGCGCAACAAAAGCATTCATAATACTTGGCGCGTTGTTTTCATACAATCCGTTCAATACCAAGTAGTGACGACCGGTAATTTTATAGGTGATTCCGCCACGGAAAGCATATTCGCAGAAACTCTTAACGTCGGATTTACCTTTGGATTCATTCTGAAAACGTCCGTTTTTCATGTTGCCATTACGCCAATATTCCGTTGCGCCGATGTTGGCACCAAGATTGAAATCAATTTTGTTATAGGTGAATAACACCTGTGCCCAAGCTTTTTGTTTCAAGATGACATAATCATAATCATACCCGAAAATATCTCCTTCGTGCAATTCCTTGTCTTTGTTGTCCAAGTCGTTATATTGAACATTGGCGTCATCGGGAAAATCGCCTTCTGAATACTTGTCCACGTCCAACCAATATAAACCACCCAACAAATCGTTGATGGTTTTGTAGTTGTGTTGTTTCATTCCACGGATGTCAACACCATAGACAAATTTAATATTGTCGCTGAGCGTATATACGGCGTTGGTCGTACCTCCAATCATAAAGTGGTCGCGGATTCTGTCTTCCACCATATATTGGGCACGCTTGCCTTGCTGGGCAGCGAGTTGATTGACATTGTACATATTGTCCCAATTGATTTGTCGAACGTTGGCATTGTTTTGCCAAGCAGATAATACATCATAATAAGTGGAAGCGGTGTCACCGTTGGTAATCTGATAACTTGGAAGATATCTGTAGTAGTCAGGTCTTGGATCTTGAGCGTCGTACCAATTAAGAGACGTGCTGTGGTTGCTGCCGAAAGTGGCGGTAAGGGTAGTCGTCATATTTAATTTCTGGTCCGGCGTATAATAATGGGTTAACTGAATGACCGGTGTATGGGAATTATTGACACGGGCATTGCGTTTCTTGCCGTTATACCAGCCCCAGTTGGGATTGTAATAGTGGGTGCCGGTGATGTCAAAGGCTTCTTGCACGGAGGCGGATTGGCTCTCGCGTACCGACGGGGCACCGAAAGCGGTGAGGTTGAGTGAGTGAACCGTGTTGAATTTCTTTTCCAAAGCAACAAAATAGCTGATACCCTGAGCGGAAACGCCGTCCACGTAATTCAAGCCCTTGCCAAAACGACCTGACAGTGAGGCCGCCACTGACCAACCTTTATTCAAGACGCCGGAAGCGTAGGTGAATTGAAGTCTGTTGGTATAGGAACGGTTGGTGAGCGAATAGCCAACACGAATTTGCTTGCGGTAAGCCGATGCCCTGGTGTTGAAGTTGGAAGATCCGTCAATGTCTCCGAAACTAAAAGTTCCTGTGTTTAAACCGGTTATGATTTCAGGGTAACGGAAAGTGTGATTTAAGCCACTCCACAAATAAAATGGAGAATTCCCCGTAACCATATCGTTGAGCTCGAAATTGTTGACGTTAACTTTGCGAAAACGACTGTCGTAACCTCTGTTCTTAAATCGGGCTATGCTAAAAACGTATGAGGTGTTGTTTTCATATACGTCTTTTGTAGAATGGAGCAGCCCCGGATAATAAGTGTCACCACTTTCAAGGTCATCTGACGCATAGTTTGAATCTGACATATCGTCGTCGTCTCGCAGATCGTCGGCCTTTTCTGTTTGCTGTTTGCTTTGATGCTTCTTTCCTCTTTTTTCGTCAATGTCTTGCGAATAAGCTATTACACAAGCAGATAAGAATACCGCGATAAAAAGTAATCGTTTTTTCATAGACTTGTTTTTAGTCAAATAAATTAAACGACAAAAGTACAAAAAAAAACGCTTTCTTTAATATATTTTTTTCGCTTTTTGCTATGAAAAATAATGTATCTTTGCAGTTTAATTATCATAAGTTATGAAAACTAAAACTTTGTCCATATTGGTGCTTTTGATCTGTCTCTGTACGACTGTTTTTGCGCAGCGTGGCAAATCAGCGGTTATCGGTTTCTACAATTTGGAAAATCTGTTCGACACAGAAGATGATCCGACCATCAATGATGAACAGTTTTTGCCTACGGGAGATTACCAGTGGACCCCCGAAAGATACCAACGAAAGCTCAACAATATGGCTTCCGTCATCGCGTTGATTGGCGAGCGCGGCCGCGAAGTTCCCGGCTTCATCAATCGCGACTTGGGCGAAGAGGGCATGAAGCATTCCGTCGTTGTCGTTGCCACCAGCGACGAGACTCCGCTGATGCGGCTGCGGGGCGCGTA
>JAKSMH010000023.1 GCA_024400715.1 Bacteroidales bacterium
ACCGTCCGAAAAAGTGCGGGTTTTTCAGTGGCCTCGGTACACCACGTCCCTACAACATCCCCGCAATGCGTCACGTCATCCCATTTTTTCGTTATTTGTTGAAAACAACCAAATAATTGATTATTTTTGCATTGTTTTTGCCAAAAATGATTTATTATGCCCTTTACCGAATCCCATTTAGAATCCGCCATCATCGAATTGTTTCAGCAACAGGGATACGATTACGTGCACGGGGATAACGTGGTGCGGAATACAACGGACGTCATATTGTACACCGACCTGCGCACATTCCTGCATCGCCGTTACCAGCACGACGGCATCACCGCCAACGAAATCGAAACGGCTATCGGGCAGCTGACGGCTGCGGCAGGTTCGTCGCTGTACGAGGACAACGCACACACCCTCCGCCTGCTGATGGACGGTTTCACCATCAAACGCGAAGACAGCAGTCGGCCTAACCTCTTCATCAAGCCCATCGATTACGATTTTCCCGAAAACAACATCTTTAAGGTGGTCAACCAGTTTGAGGTGCAGGGTGACGAAAAGCGCATCCCCGACCTGGTGGTTTTCGTCAATGGCATTCCCGTGGTGGTTTTAGAGTTCAAAAGTGCCATCAAGGAGGAGACGACGATTATGGATGCCTACAAGCAGTTGACGGTCCGTTACCAGCGCGACATCCCGCAGCTGTTCAAATACAATGCCTTCGTGGCCATCAGCGACGGCGTGAACAACAAGTTCGGTTCGCTGTTCGCGGATTATGAATTTTTCTATGCCTGGCGCAAGGTAGAACAGAACGACCGCAGCACCGACGGCATAAACTCGCTTTACACGATGGTACAAGGACTTTTCCGCAAGGAACGCCTGTTAGAGGTGATACACAACTTTATCTTCCTGCCCGACACGCCCAAAGGACAAATGAAAATCGTGTGCCGCTATCCGCAGTATTTTGCAGCCACGGCACTCTATCAGAATATCTTACGACATTCGCATCAGAACGGCGGCGATGGCAAGGGCGGCACCTACTTCGGCGCCACCGGCTGCGGTAAAAGTTTCACGATGCTTTTTCTGGCCCGCCTGCTGATGAAGAGCCGCGAGTTGCATAGCCCAACCATCCTCTTCATCACCGACCGCACCGACCTTGACGACCAACTCTCCAAGCAGGTGCTCAATGCCCGTAAGTTTATCGGCGACGACACCATTAAACAGGTGGAAAGTCGCGACCAACTGAAGAAACTGCTGGAAGGCCGCCCCAGTGGTGGCGTTTTCCTCACCACCATCCAGAAGTTCTCGGAAGACATCAACCTGCTGTCGGAGCGTGCCAACATTATCTGCATCAGCGACGAAGCTCACCGCAGTCAGACGGGCTTGGGGCTGAAACTGCGCCTCACCGATGATGGCGTGCGCCGCGCATACGGCTTTGCCAAATACCTGCACGACAGTCTGCCCAACGCCACTTACGTGGGCTTTACCGGCACGCCCATTGATGCCACGGTGGATGTGTTCGGCCAGGTGGTGGATGCATACACGATGTCGGAATCCGTGGCCGACGGCATTACCAAGAAGATTGTGTATGAAGGTCGCGCCTCCAAGGTGATTCTGGATGCCGAGAAAGTGAAAGAAATAGAAAAATATTACAACCGCTGCGCCGACGAGGGCAGTACCGAATACCAGATTGAAGAGAGCAAGAAAGCGATGACGCGCTTGGATGTCATCCTCAGCGACCCAGACTTGTTGATGCGCATTGCCGAAGATTTTGTGGATCATTACGAACGTCGTGTTACCGAAGGTTCCACCGTGAAAGGCAAGGCAATGATTGTCTGTTCCACACGGCAGATTGCCTACTATCTATATCAGAACATCATTAAACTGCGTCCGGAATGGGCGGAGGTAAAGGCCTGTTGCGAGGGTGAAGCGCTGAACGAGCAGGAACAGAAAAACGTGTTGCCCATTGAACGCGTGAAGATGGTAGTCACCCGCGACAAGAACGACCCGAAAGAATTGTACGACTTGTTAGGCAACAGCGATTACCGCAAGCAATTAGACGAGCAGTTCAAGGAAGAGAAGAGCAACTTCAAGATTGCCATCGTGGTGGATATGTGGATTACCGGCTTCGACGTGCCCGCCTTGGACACGATGTACTGCTTCAAGCCGTTACAACGCCACACGCTCATCCAGACCATCTCGCGCGTTAACCGCGTATATCGGGGCAAAGAGAAGGGATTGGTGGTCGATTATCTCGGCATCAAAAACAAGCTGGCCCGCGCGCTGAAACAATATGGCGGGCAGGGCGACCTGCCGCTGACCTCCCTGGAACCCATCGAGCAGTCGGTGAAGCTGACCAAGGACGAGCTGGACATCCTGCGGCGGATGTTCCACTCCCTCGACTTCTCGGCCTACTACACCGGCAAGCCGTTGGAGCAGTTGGACTGCCTGAACCGCGCCGCCGAGTTCGTGCAGCAAACCAAGGAGACGGAAACGCAGTTTATGGGCCACACGCGGAAGATGCGCAGCGCTTACAACATCTGTTGCAACAGCGACCAACTGAGCACGCGGGAAATTGACGACATCCACTTTTTTATGGCAGTGCGCTCCATCATCTTCAAGCTCACGCGAGGCACCGCCGCCGACACCGCCTCGATGAACCGCCACGTGGCCGACCTCATCCGCGACGCCCTCATCTCCGAGCAAGTGGAGGAAATCACCAAAATAGGAGCCAAAGAGGAAGAACTCGACCTTTTCTCCGAGCAATATATGGAACGGCTCAACCGTCTGAAACTACCCAACACCAAGGTAAAGCTGATGGAACGTTTGCTTCGCCAGGTCATCGACCACCTGCAGAAAGTCAACAAGGCCAAGGGCATTGATTTTTCGCAGCGTTTGGAAGCCATCGTAAAGAGTTACAATGACCGCAGCGACAATACTACGCTGGCCAACGAAGTCATCGACGAAGTCGTTTCCCAGATGACTGACTTATTGGTTGAAATCAACAGCGAGAAAAAGCAGTCAGAGACGATGGGCATCAGCTACGAAGAGAAATCGTTTTACGACATTTTGATGCTGGTGGCTAAAAAATACAATTTTGATTATCCTGAAGACAAAGCCATTGCGTTGGCCAAGGAAATCAAGATTATTATAGATGACAAAGCAAAATACACCGACTGGTCGCGTCGCGAGGACATCAAAGCCGAGTTGAAGATGAGCCTGATTCTACTATTGTCGGAATACGGTTATCCGCCATTCGTCAACGACGAGGTTTTCAAGGAGATTCTGGAGCAGGCGGAGAATTTCAAGAAACACAATGGATAAGTTTCTTTGAAAAAAATAACAACAACTTCATCATCATAACTGAAAATATATTATTTTTGCGAATTAAATAAAATGGCAAAATTGGGGTTTGCTGAAATTATAAATTACTGACACTATGAATTTTATAGAAGAAATTATCGAGGAAGACCTACGGAACAACAGGAATGAAGCAAAAGTTCACACTCGATTCCCGCCAGAACCGAATGGTTATCTGCATATTGGTCATGCCAAAGCCATCTGTATTGACTTCGGTATGGCACAAAAATATGGCGGCATCACCAACCTTCGATTTGACGATACCAACCCGGTAAAAGAAGACGTTGAATATGTTGACTCCATTCGCGAAGACATTAAATGGTTAGGTTATCAATGGGCGGAAGAACATTACGCCTCCGATTATTTCGAACAATTATACCAATGGGCTGAGCAACTGATTGAAAAGGGATTGGCATACGTAGATGATTGCTCGCAGGAGGAAATCAGTGAAATGCGCGGGGTTCCCACCAAACCCGGTATTAAAAGTCCTTATCGGGATCGTAGCGTCGAAGAAAATCTTGACCTTTTCCGTCGGATGCGTGCGGGAGAATTTGCAGATGGAAGCAAGGTTTTGCGTGCCAAAATAGATATGGATTCACCCAATATGCACATGCGTGATCCCATTATGTATCGCATTCTCCACGCCCATCATCATCGCACAGGGGACAAATGGTGCATCTACCCCATGTATGACTTCGCACACGGACAAAGTGACTCTATTGAAGGCATTACCCACTCTATTTGCACGTTGGAATTTGAAATTCACCGGCCATTATACGATTGGTTCTGCGAAGCACTGCAGATTCATCATCCAAGACAGATAGAATTTGCGCGCTTGAACATTAGCTATACCATTATGAGCAAGCGTAAGCTGATGCAGTTGGTACAGGAAAAGCATGTTATGGGTTGGGATGACCCACGAATGCCGACCATCTGCGGATTGCGTCGTCGTGGTTACACGCCACAGTCCATCCGCAATTTTGCCGAGACAGTGGGCGTTGCCAAGAGAGACAACATCATTGACGTTTCATTATTGGAATTTTGCGCTCGTGAAGACTTGAACAAGGTCGCCACCCGTACGATGGCCGTGCTGGATCCTGTAAAGTTGATTATTGATAATTATCCAGAAGGACAAACTGAAGATTTGGATGCCGTCAACAATCCAGAAGACCCCAATGCCGGCACCCGTAAAATCCCATTTGGCAAAGAATTGTGGATTGAGCGCGCCGACTTTAGGGAAAATGCGGATAAGAAATTCTACCGTCTGACCATCGGCGGAGAAGTTCGCTTGAAATACGCCTATATTGTTAAATGTACTCATATTGACAAAGATGCGGAAGGCAACATTACCGCCATCCACGTCACTTACGACCCTGAAACCAAGAGCGGAATGCCGCTGAGCAACCGCAAAGTGAAAGCTACCATCCACTGGGTTAATGTTGAGCATGCGCAGAAGGCCGAAATTCGCCTGTTTGAGCGACTTTTCAACGTTCCCGCCCCTGATGTATGCGAAGAAGGAAAAACGTTCATTGACAACCTTAATCCTGATTCTCTGCATACTATCAACGGATATGTAGAAGAAGGTTTGCACTTGCAAAACAAGGCCGACTATTACCAATTTGAGAGAACCGGCTACTTCTGTATTGACAAGGATTCCACGGATGGCCATTTGGTATTCAACAAGACTGTCAGCTTAAAACAATAGGTTGTGCCTCAATTGCATTGTCTCACCGACTATGACCCCAAACTACTCCTTGCCTTTTTAGAAGGATTGAAAGGAGATAAAAAGTTTTTGGATTTTCTGATTGCCAATAATTTTGCCGAATTGGCTGCTTTGGCCAATGCCATCAATTCTGATACAGATGCTTTGGATTGGCTATTAAAGCAAAGCAATTATCCGGAATTTGGCGTTTTAAGCAATGCCATTGATGGGGAAGAAAATGCCATTGCCTGGTTAAAAAAATACAAGTGCGATTTTCTTTTGAAATTCGCACTTGCTTGTCAAAAGGATGACGAAGCCATACGCTGGTTCGCCGATCACGACTTAAAACTTTTCATTATGATTATCCAAAGAATCCACGATATTCTTTTATTTCAATCGTGGGATTCTTCGGACATTCATCGTAGGAGATATTAGAAACTATAACCAATACCAACACCTAACACTTCTTTGAACTGAACTCTTGGGCCAACATTACCCTTTGCGTCAGTGATTTTAACTTGGTCATAATATTTCAATGAAGTCATCAAGCTTACATTCAAGACCTTCAAGAATTGGTATGAAATAGAGAAATCCCAGTCAACATCGAAATTGCCGAATGGTTGAGCTTTTGATGTATAAGGTGTGAAGAGAACCAAACTTGACATCACGTTCAAATTTTTGTAAGTATAATTGACCTGAGCTTTGAAAGTCAAACCGAAGTCAGCTTTGTAGGGTTTACCCAGCAAGGTATCGATACCAT
This sequence comes from Bacteroidales bacterium, assembly GCA_024400715.1. Next base: position 5,805 of record JAKSMH010000023.1, read on the forward strand.
AAGAAGCTCTCATCACATTATCAGGAACGGTACAAGTAGTGATACGTCCTGCCACTGGAGAAAGATAGAATGATAAGAATGGCTTGGGTTTCCAGTCAATACCGACAGAGAAGTCTGAATAAGAAGGAGACAGCCAGTTGGAAACGTAAGTTGGACGCAAGGCTTCCAATTTATCGAATTTATCATAGTCAAGACCTCTTGCATATTGTGACTTGAAGCTGGCCATAGCGGCAACAAACCAAGTCTTTTTGAACTCAAAACCATATTTGGTACTGAAATCGATTTTATCGCTTGACTTTCTCCATCTGGTCTTTCCTTCAATATTACCGTTTTCATCAATAATGTCACGGGCTGCCATAGAGAACATCATACCGATTTCAGTTTGGAGATGTGCTTCCCAAGAGTGATTGCCTTTTTGGTAAGCTAAATTCAGGTTGGCAAAGAGAATGCCATTGGCGTTGTTTTGACCACCCGCTGCCCAGTTGGTGAAGGAAGTTTGAGTAATATTCAAACCAACCACACCGGTCAAAGTCCAGTATCTGTCCCAATCGGTAGAATCCTTGGGAGCATCTGGATCAACGTTTTTCTTTTTGAACAATTGTTCAATTTGTTTTGCTTGAATTGGGTTTCCAATTTCAGTTGCGTGCAACATTAATACTGATAATACTAAGCAACTTGTCAATAGTAAAATTTTCTTCATAGTGTATAATTTATTAATCTAACGATTCATTTTATGATAAGCACGCCACCAACGATCAGGAATTTTATCGTTGCACGCGGTGTCATAATCCTTTTTTGAACAAGGAAGGAAATATTTCTGTTCCAGATTCTTCTTAATATTGATCACAGGAACGACAACCCACCAGCGACCGGTCTTTTTACTGCAGTAGAAATCAAGTTCATCGACCGCTTCAGAAACCGTCACGCTATGGCGTGTGTACATATTTTTATCTTTAAAGAATATATCTCCTTGTCGGTGGGTATAACCTTCCACGAAGTACCAGATAATATGGCCAATCAGCTGAGCCGTTTGAAATTCCACATCCAGGGTTGGGTCGTACTCGTAGATGCCGAAAGAAGACAATTTGTCGCTAATACCAGCGAAACGAGCCACTTGACAGATTTCCTCCCCGTAAAAGCCATTGGCAGAACCCTTGGGATTACCTGGGGCATCGGGGCGACGAACCGCTGAAATATCGACACTCATCATTTCCGCATTACGCACGATAGGCTCTATATCCTCCATATCCTTACGCATTGCTCCCACGCGATAGGTCTCGAAAAACAGCTGATTCATCAAATTGATACTTTCAGGACTATTCATATAAGTTTGATAGCCCACATTGGCGTAGTTTAGAAGATAATTGGGTTGTTGCAACACGATTTTATTCAGATAGCAATCGGAACGAATATCCCCATCATCGTTTCCCAAGTCGAAGCGGGAATCGACAGAGACGATATTCACCACTTTTTCGAGTTTTTCGTAAGCCCGATAATTCGCATACGCCAAATCGTTACTACCTCCTAAAACGATAGGAATGACATTATTGTCAATAAGAAATGATAAAATATCGGAAACCACCTCGTAAGTGTCGGCAACTGTTTTACCGATGATAAGGTTTCCCAAATCCACCATTTGCACCTTTTGTTCCCATCGATACAATTGATATAACTGTCTTCTAATTTCATCAGGAGCAAGGGAGCAAGAGCTATTTCCGACCGCGTTTCGTGACTCTGGAATACCCACGATGGCAAATTGGACATTTGTCAAATCCAACGTACCATCAGGATAATAAAAGCACACATTACTGATAAGTAACGACGGATCATAGCTTTCTTCGGCAAAACCTATGGCCTCAAAATCAACAGGATTAAAATAGGGAGCGATATCCATTTTATTTTTTTCTTCTGTAACTTGTTTTCTTTGCCGTTGGAGTCGTATTGGAAATTATTTCCATACAATCTTCGTAGGTTAAGTTTTCCGGAACACGACCTTTGGGAAGTTTGTAATTATTGGTTCCATCGGTCAAATATGCTCCGTAGCGGCCATTCATCACTTTAATGTCGGCATTTTCCTTGAAAGAAGCCAACACATTATTGGTTTGTGCTCCACTGATAACCTGAACAGCATCTTCCAGCGTCATTTCCGCCACGGCAGTACCTTTGTTTAAGGTAATATTTTTGCCGTCATATTTCAGATAAGGACCATATTTTCCCACTGCGACATACATCTCTTTGCCTTCGTATTCGCCCAAGAGACGTGGAGCGTGGTCTTGATCCGTCTTTTTCTTCAATTCGATCAACTCAATAGCACGTTCGTAAGTAATTTCCATAGGTTCTTCACCTTTGGGGATAGACACGAAATTGTTATGGTATTTAACGTATGGTCCAAAACGACCGATACCGATAACCAAGGCATCGCCTTCATATTCACCCAATGTTTTGGGCAACTTGAAAAGGTCAAGAGCGTCTTCCAAGGTAATACTTTCAATAGATTGGGTGGATTTCATACGAGCATAACGAGGTTTCTCGTCCTCATAGTTTTCGCCAATCTGTACCATTGGACCATATTTACCCAATTTGGCATACACGTTGGCATTGGTTTTAGGATCCGAACCCAGCAATCTTTCACCGCTTGCCTTTGTTGAATACGTAATGGCATCTTCGATAGAATGGTGGAAATCGCCATAGAAATTATGAATCATTTCCTGCCATTTTACTTTTCCTTCAGCGATGTCATCAAATTCTTTTTCGACGTTGGCGGTAAAGCCATAATCCATAATTCCGTCAAAATTATCTTGCAGATAATCATTAACCACAATACCGATATCCGTTGGGAAGATTTTATCTTTTTCGAAACCGTATTTTTCCTTCTTAACCGATTCGTGAACCGTATTGTTTTTCAGTTTTAACTGAACATACTCTCTTTCCGAACCCGGGCGGGTTTCTTTCACCACATATTCACGTTTTTGAATCGTTGAAATGGTAGGAGCGAAAGTGGAAGGACGACCGATCCCCAACTCTTCCAATTTCTTAACCAAACTGGCTTCCGTATAACGCACGGGAGGTTGAGAATAGCGTTGAGTGGCAACGATTTCGGAAGCATTCACCGTTTCGCCGACAGCCACTGGCGGCAGCCAACCCTTAACTTCTTCATCTTCCTCGTCTTTAGATTCGATATAAACTTTCAAGAAACCGTGGAACAGAATCACCTCACCGGTAGCCACGAACTTCTCAGAACGAAGTGCCGCAAAATACAGCTCATCTGGTCTGGTTCCAAAAGCTTCCTCAATATTCTCTGTATTATATTTATAATCAAACTCCATGGACGCAGCAAGATTTGAACCAACAAATCCTGTGTATCCAACTAGGGCTCTTGTCATTTTTATTCCTCTAAGCTTAAAGTCCTGCCTCAGCTAAAAGAGATTCCTTCATCTTCGC
>JAKSMH010000230.1 GCA_024400715.1 Bacteroidales bacterium
TTCCTCGTTGATGTACATTTTGCCACCAGTGTTGGCGAATGTCATATAGCATTGATATGTCTTTTCTTCAGCTCCCGGAGAAAGGCACTCATGTTTGTCGTAGGTTATCTTCACTTGATAGTCATCGCACCACACCACCATTAAGTTGTCGACACGCTGATGTGCTTCTGGATTTTTTCCAAAGAATTTTGAATGTGATTTCTTGATTTCATTCCTTGAGTAATAGCTTTGGAAGTACAACGCGTTGTCAGTGTACATTGCGGCAGCGCCTTCAGCATCGTGTTCGTTTGAAAACTTGTTCCACATTTCCAATGTTTCGATTGCATTTTCTATTGCGGCCCTGTCGTCATTTATTCCCGCACCTTTGACATGGAACGCGTTGCCGAAGACCTTCGTCAGTTTCAGAATTGGCCACAACCTCGGTGCTGGCAGATGATGTGGTATTGTTTTTTTGCAGTGCTAATACTGCAATCACAGCTACAAGAACACCTATTATTGCGATGCATATCCAAATTATTTTCTTTTGAGAGTTGTTTGTTTCAACAGGGGATAAATCTACGTTGGTAGTGAAATAATCTTTCAAGTCGTCTACCTGATTTGCGGGGGTCCATTCAGGCATCCCGTCGGTCCAAACTAAAGTGTTTGGAGATATTTCTCTAATTAAATCTTCCTTTTTAAATGGTCCTTTTCGCTGTCGATTGCTGTCTACGTAGTAATACATTGTCTGATTTTTTTTACTATGACAAAAATAGGAAATAATTCAGTTTTATGCAATAAAAAGTTAGAACTAATGATTTTTTGTGATGGATTGCTTGGGAATTGAAGATTTTGTAATTTTGTGGAAAACTTCATAATTATGGCAGATTATAATTTAGAACGATTTGTTCAGGCGCAAGCCACAAGTTATGCAACTGCATTATCCGAGATGAAGTCAGGTGCTAAAAGGTCGCATTGGATATGGTATTTTTCCCTCAAGTAAAAGGGTTAGGACGTAGCTACAATTCCGAATTTTATGGACTCGATGGCGTTGAGGAGGCAAAAGCGTATTTAGCTCATCCCATGCTTGGAAATCGCTTGCGAGAAATTACAAATGTGGTGTTGTCGCATTATGGCAAATACACTATTAGACAAATAATGGGAAGCGGTATCGACGCGAAGAAATTTAAATCCTCTATGAAGATTTTTGATGAGGTTTCACCGAATGACATTTTTAAAGAGGCATTGGTCAAATTTTATCCACCCAAGCATTGATGCAGCATCAGGTAATAGGTGCAGGAATGTCTTCATTTTAATCTTGATTTTTGCTAATAGCGAGAATAACGTGAAAATGTGACGGAGACTTAGCATTTTTCTCTGTTATGTTTCCCGCTATATGCCTAAAAATTTGTAAATTTGCACTATATTTTGGAACTGTGATTATTTGGTTCCCCGCAATACTAATTATACTGCAATTTTAAATTTCGAATTATATATAAAAATTATGGCAAAAAAAGCATTATTGATGATTCTTGATGGTTGGGGTATCGGCCCTAACAATAAGAACAACGCAATTTGGAGCACTCCAACCCCTTATTGGGACAGTCTCATCGCAAACTATCCAAACAGTAGCCTCAAGGCATGTGGTGAAGATGTTGGTTTGCCCGACGGACAGATGGGTAACAGCGAAGTGGGTCACCTCAACATTGGTGGCGGCCGCGTGGTTTACCAAGACCTTGTGAAAATCAACAAGGCGATTGCCGACGGTTCTATTCTGAAGAATCCTGAAATTGTGAAGGCTTACACTTATGCAAAAGAAACTGGAAAGGGTTTGCACATTATGGGTTTGACCTCTACTGGTGGCGTGCATAGTTCAATGGATCATCTGTTTGCACTTTGCGATATCGCTAAGGAATACGGTCTTGAAAATGTGTATCTCCACTGCTTTATGGATGGTCGCGACACTGACCCTGAAAGTGGTAAGGGCTTCATCCAAGATGTTGAAAACCATCTTGCAAAGAGTGCCGGAGTGATTGCAACAATCACTGGCCGCTACTATGCAATGGACCGCGACAAGCGTTGGGACCGCGTGAAACTCGCTTACGACCAACTCGTGAATGGCGAAGGCCGCAAGAGCGACAACATGGTTCAAGCCATGCAAGAATCTTACGACGAAGGCGTGACCGACGAATTCGTTAAGCCTGTAGTTAACAGCACTGTTGACGGCCGCATCAAGGAAGGCGACGTGGTGATTTTCTTCAACTATCGCAACGACCGTGCGAAAGAACTCACACAAGTTCTCACCCAGCAAGATATGCCAGAAGAGGGAATGGCTACAATCAAAGATTTGCAATTCTTCTGCATGACACCTTACGACTCTTCGTTCACAGGTGTTGGCATCCTCTTCCCAAAAGAAAATGTTCAGAACACTCTCGCAGAATATGTTTCAAGCAAGGGATTGAAGCAACTTCACATTGCAGAAACTGAAAAGTATGCTCACGTTACATTCTTCTTCAATGGTGGTCGTGAAGCTCCATTCGAAGGTGAAGATCGCATTCTCGTTCCTTCTCCAAAGGTTGCAACCTACGACCTTAAGCCAGAAATGAGCGCTTACGAAGTGAAGGACAAATTGGTGGCTGCTATTGGTGAAAAGAAGTATGACTGGATTGTTGTGAACTATGCAAATGGCGATATGGTTGGTCATACCGGTATTTACGAAGCTATTGAAAAGGCTGTTGTAGCTATCGACGAATGCGTGAAGGATACAGTTGAGGCTGCTAAAGCAGCAGATTACGAAGTGATTATTATCGCAGACCACGGTAATGCCGACAATGCAGTGAACGAAGACGGCACACCAAACACTGCTCACTCACTCAACGATGTTCCTTGCGTGTATGTAACTGCCGATAAGGATGCCAAGATTGAGAATGGCCGTCTTGCCGACGTGGCTCCAACCATTCTTCAAATTATGGGTCTCGAGCAGCCAGCAGAAATGACCGGTAAGGGTCTTATTGTAAAGTAAAAAAGAAAAAACTTCTTGTGAAAGAAGTGACTAATGAAATATAATCTATTTCATATCTACTCGTTCTAAAAACTTTCGGCTCTATGCGTCAATGCGTAGAGCCGTTTTTTTATTTGGTAAAAAAGTTTTTGTGGGCAAAATAGGGTGCGAAACTCATATTTTTTTTGTAAATTCGTAAGTTGAATGAATATGTTTATAAATTGAATTAAAACTAATTAAA
>JAKSMH010000231.1 GCA_024400715.1 Bacteroidales bacterium
CCGTTCAACGCCTCCGCAAACACCCTGAGGTCACGGACACACAAGGTCTCGAAAATCAGTCCGAAGGTATTCAAATCCTCCATCAAATCGTCGGGACCCAAACCCAACGCTGCCGTAGCCAAAGAGGGATCCACAAAATACCGCGTATCACTCGTACGCAAAGCCGTTTGCGACCGCAGATTTGGATTCCAAGCCGGCATATCTTCAATGACAAATATCTTTTTCAATGCTTCGATATAGGATGTCACCGTATCTTCACTGATGGAATCTTGTCCGTTTGCCAAAAGATCCTTTCTCAAAGTGGCAATGCTTGCCTGTGCCCCCTGATGGCGTGCATAACTGCGCAACAATCGTTTCGTAAACGAAGCGTCTCTCTTAACGCCATCAACTCGGCTGATGTCGGTACAGGCAACAGCATCGAGATAATGTTTGGGCACTTTCAATGACGAGACGGCCAATTTATCCAACGAACCAGGCCACCCCCCGCGGCACATCAAGAATGCCATATCTCTTAACGACATTCTGGGTGCCCTACCGCTTTTTTGTCCACAATTACGGCCAAACAAGGAATTCAAACTTATCAAACCGTTGGACTCATTGCTTTCATACAACGACATCGGACGCATCTTCAACCAGGCAAAACGTCCTGCTCCAGAATGTTTAATCTGCGAAGAATCCGCAGGCACAGCGGAGCCCGTGAAAATAAACTGACCCGATTTTCCTCTCCTATCCACAAGGAAACGGGCAACATCCCACAATTTTGGAGCATCTTGCCATTCATCTATCAGATGTGGCGTTTCACCCACAAACAACAACGTAGGATCGACATCAATTGTCGTCTTGTATTCAATCTGCCGCTGAGGATCATTCAAATAAACGACACTTTTGGAACCATGAAGTGCCGTAGTCGTCTTTCCGCACCACTTCGGACCTTCAACCAGCACTGCACCCGCACTATCCAAGCATTCATTCAACAACTGGTCTGCAATCCGCTTTCTATATTCATTTTCCATACCAAAACAAGTTAATTATTTTGATGCAAAAATACAAAAAAAATTCAATACAATTTGAAATGTTATAATTCACTCATTTTTAATGTATTAAACCATTTCATTCGGTAATTTGGACGACTTTCATTCGGCAATTTGGACGAATTTTGTTCGGCAATTTGGACGAATTTTGTTCGGCAATTTGGACAAGTTTTATTCGGTAATTTGGACGAGTTTTATTCGGCGATTTGGACGAGTTTCATTCGGCAATTTGGACGAGTTTTGTTCGGCAATTTGGACGACTTTCATTCGGCAATTTGGACGACTTTTGTTCGGCAATTTGGACGACTTTCATTCGGTAATTTGGACATTATTCATTTCAAAATCAATTCTACGGGACAATGGTCAGAACCATAGATTTCGTTATGGATTTCAGTAAATTGAATACGATTGACCAACGACTGGGAGGTCAAGAAATAATCAATACGCCACCCTGCGTTACGTTCACGGGCATTCATCCGATAAGACCACCACGAATATTTAACTTCTTCGGGATGGGTATGACGCCACGTATCGCAAAAGCCACTTTCCAACAATTCGGTCATACAACGGCGTTCTTCATCCGTAAAGCCCGCGTTCTGATGATTGGTATTAGGATTTTTCACATCAATTTCCTGATGGGCTACATTCATATCGCCACAGGCAACCACACCTTTTTTTGAGGCCAGTCCGCACAAATAATCCTTGAAATCCGCTTCCCAACGCACACGGTAATCCAAGCGTTTCAGTCCATCCTGAGAATTGGGAACATAAACATTCACCAAGTAAAAGTCTGGCATTTCCAACGTGATGACGCGACCTTCGTGGTCGTGTTCGTCAATACCAATACCGCAAGTCACGGACAAAGGCTCGTGGCGAGTATAGATGGCCGTGCCGGAATAGCCCTTTTTATCCGCATAATTCCAATACGACCTATAGCCCAAGAATTCCATATCAATCTGACCCGCTTGCAATTTCGTTTCCTGCAAGCAGAAAAAATCGGCATCCAACTGTTCGAAAATCTCAGCAAAACCTTTACCAGCAACGGCTCTCAACCCATTGACATTCCAACTGATGAATTTCATTTGATGATTTTAATTTTGATTTTTCAATTCTTACAGATTATCCTTTTCGATATCCTTGAAATATTTCACGGTACCGTATGTCAACTCATCGCAAGCGGCATCGTCGCAGACGATAATTCCTTTGGGATGCATTTGCAGCACGCTCACGGTCCACATTTGGCTTACAGCACCTTCAATAGCGTGTGACAATGCGCGAGCCTTATTATGACCATTGGCCAAAATCAGCACCTCACGACTATCCATCACCGTGCCGACACCTACCGTCAAAGCCGTTTTAGGCACCTTATTCACGTCGTTGTCAAAGAAACGAGAATTGGCAATAATCGTGTCTGTTGTCAGCGACTTCACCCGAGTGCGAGAAGTCAGAGACGAACCAGGTTCGTTGAAAGCGATATGACCATCAGGACCGATGCCGCCCATAAACAGGTCAATGCCGCCATACGACTTGATTTTATCTTCGTAGCGTTGGCATTCAGCTTCCAAATCCTGGGCATTTCCATTCAAGATATTCACATTTTCCTTCTTAATGTCAATATGGCTAAAGAAATTGTTCCACATAAACGAATGATAACTTTCAGGATGGTTTTCAGGAATCTGGACGTATTCATCCATATTGAAAGTCACGACGTTTTTAAAAGAGACCTCGCCCTTCTTGTAAAGTTTTATCAATTCCCTGTAAGTGCCAATCGGGGTAGAGCCGGTGGGAAGTCCCAATATAAAGGGCTTTTTAGCACTGGGCTTAAAGGCATTGATTTTTTCAACGATATATTTGGCTGTCCACTGGGACATTTTATCATAATTTTTTTCTATAACAACTCTCATTTTTTTGATTTTTTAATTTATAAAAACTGATTTTTAACCCATTGGAATTTTCATCTTGATTTCATTTCGTGTGCCAAGGCAATAAACTCACGTGTTTCCCGGCGAATCTGTTTCACGAAACCCACTTCGTCAATTTTTCCAATGACAGCGATTTTTTCCGTCTCATTGCGGAAAGTCGCATTTCTAAATTGATTGTCGTAATCTTTTTTACGGGACACATAGACTTGATCGCAGATATAC
>JAKSMH010000232.1 GCA_024400715.1 Bacteroidales bacterium
TTATTGCTGCCTTGTTCATTGTGGGCAGTTTTCAAGCCATTGCGTGTACCAATTTTATCATCACCAAGGGTGCCAGTAAAGACGGTTCCTGTATGGTTTCGTATGCCGCTGATTCACACACCCTTTATGGCGAATTGTACTATCGCCCTGCCGCCGACTATCCTTTGGGAACCCTTATGGATGTCGTAGAATGGGATTCTGGCAAACTGCTCGGCCAAATTCCACAGGTTACCCATACCTATTCCGTGGTGGGCAATATGAACGAATACCAGCTCTGTATTGGGGAAACCACCTACGGCGGTCGTGAGGAATTATGGCATACTCCTGGTTTAATTGATTATGGCTCACTGATTTACATCACTTTACAAAGGGCTAAAAACGCACGTGAAGCCATCAAGGTCATCAATTTTCTTATTGAATCCTACGGTTATTGCAGTGAAGGCGAATCTTTTTCCATCGTTGACCCCAACGAAGCGTGGATTTTCGAACTTATCGGCAAAGGCGCGGAAATGAGAGATGCCAAGGGCAAAATCGTAAAAGGATGGTCCAACGGTGCAGTTTGGGTGGCACGCCGCATTCCTGACGGATACATTAGCGGTCACGCCAACCAGGCCAGAATCACCACTTTCCCTTTGAGAGACGGTAAGACTTCCATCACCAACAAGGACATTGACAAAATGATTTTCAATCCTGAAATTGAAACCGTTTATTCCGCCGACGTAATCAGTTTCGCCAAATTGAAAGGTTATTATGATGCCAAGGCGCCAGATGCCGAATTTAGTTTTTGCGATGCCTACGCACCTCTTGATTTTGGAGGTGCCCGTGGCTGCGAAGCCCGCGTTTGGACTGCTTTCTACCGCTGCAACCCTGAATTAATGGCTCCCTACGAAGATTACGCTCGCGGTGAAAACCTCACCCACCGTTTTCCACTCTGGATTAAGCCCGTTCAAAAATTGGATGTTACCGACGTAATGAAATTGATGCGTGACCATTACGAAGGCACATCAATGGATATGACCCAGGATATCGGTGCTGGTCCATACGCTTGCCCCTATCGTTGGCGCCCTATGAATTGGGAATACAATGGCAAGAAGTACATCCACGAAAGAGCTACCGCCACCCAGCAGACCGGTTTCTCATTTGTGGCCCAGGCCCGCGGTTGGTTACCCGATCATTTCGGTGGTATCTTATGGTTTGGCGTTGACGATGCCGGCAGCAACTGTTACATTCCTATGTTCTGCGGCATTACAGACATTCCCGAAGCGGTTCGCGAAGGCAATGGCTCATTGGTTGACTACTCACCCACTGCCGCCTTCTGGATTTTCACCAAGGTAAGTCAAATGGTTTATACCCGGTATTCCGATATGATTAAACACGTGAACGAACGCCAGGAAATGTATGAAAACGGAGCCGTTAAAAACATCCGCGCAATGGAAAAAGAAATGGTCGAACTTTTCAAGAACGATCCTGCCAAGGCCGAAAAACGCATTAACGAAATTTCAAACCGCTGTACCAAAGAAGTTTGCAATGCTTGGAACAACTTATACGAATATCTGCTTGTAAAATATAACGATGGTAACATCAAAAAGGAAAAAGACGGAAAATTCTTAAAGACAGATACTCAAATTCCTCAGTGCGAATTTCCAGATCAACCGGAATATCCAGCAAGATGGTATCAAATCATCGTGGACGATTGTGGAAGTAATATTCAAGAAAAATAATTTGATTTTTTAACTCAATATGGAAAAGAAAGGGGCCGATAAGCCCAAAACTCGTCAATTTGGTGCCAAAAGAAGTACCAAGAGTACTGAAACCAAAGAAAGAACTCCGAGAACTCGTCGTAGCAAAAGCACTGACGACAGCGAAGAACCCAAAACCAAAAGAACCTACCGAAAGAAGAGTGAAGAAACTACGGAAAGCAAACCTAAACGCAGTTTCCGTAAGTCCAATGAAGATGCTTTTGAAAAACCTAAAACCAAAAGAACATTCAAGAAAAAAGAAAATGATTCTTTTGATGAAGCAAAGCCCAAACGCAGCTTTAGAAAAAAAGACAACAGTGAACATAGTTTCTCCAATCGTAAATTCGGCGCAAAACGGGGAGAAAGAAAAAGTTTTAGAAAAACCGAGGAAGACAATGAGGCACCAAAGAGAAAACGCAGAGATGTAACGGCAGAATCGCCCATTCTTAGCGAAATTGTCGCAAGACGCATTCGAGAAGGCCGCCAAAGTCCTCAACGACAAAAGGTTTTGTCTTTAACGGAAACCGAAAACCAGGGACTTATCCGTCTCAACAAATACATTGCCAACGCAGGTGTTTGCTCTCGCCGTGAGGCGGACGTGTTAATCACCACCGGAGCGGTTAGCGTGAATGGGGAAATCGTCACCGAATTAGGTTATAAGGTTTTGCCAACGGACGAAGTTCGATATGGAGACAAAATTCTTCAGAATGAAAAACCCGTTTATCTGCTGCTCAACAAACCTAAGGACTACATCACCACGACCTGCGACGAAAGAGGCCGAAAGGATGTGATGGAGTTGGTTCGCGGGGCCTGCAAGGAGCGAATTTATCCAGTGGGAAGATTAGATAAAAACACCACAGGTCTTTTACTTTTCACCAATGATGGGGACCTAACCAAAAAACTCACCCACCCCAAACACGGAATTGAAAAGACCTACGCCGTTGAACTAAACAAAAACTTCGCCAACATTGATATGTGCGCCCTACGCCAAGGCATTGAGTTGGAAGACGGCATCATCACTCCTGACGAAGTGGCATACGTTGGCGAATCCAAGCGAGACATTGGCATTACCATTCATTCTGGAAAAAATAGAATTGTAAGACGTATTTTTGAATTTTTGGGCTATGATGTCGTCAAATTGGATCGTGTCGTATTTGCCGGCCTCACCAAAAAAGACCTTCCCAGAGGCAAGTGGAGATTCTTGACCCAAGCAGAAATCAACATCTTGAAAATGACGGTTAAATAATTTGGTTTTTACAATAACTTCCTATGAATAAATTACTTAATGCACGACTTTTTGTCGAAAAAAAAGCTGGTTTTCAGGTAGAAGCCCAAGATTTACTGGACGACCTCAACCACAATCTTAAACTTCATATTCAAAATTTACGTCTCATCAATGTTTATGACGTATTCAACATTGATGAAAATCTGCTT
>JAKSMH010000233.1 GCA_024400715.1 Bacteroidales bacterium
CCGACGAAAAGGAACAAGTGGACCTTGAAGCACGTATGCAGAAGGACTCAGCCCAAAAGCGTGAATTGTCCGGAAAATTGCAATTTGAAGGTAAGCAGTTGGCACTGAATTGTTTGGCTAAGTTAAAAACGCGTGTGAAGTCTATCGACACATATATCGAAACCGCCACCGGCAATCTGAACAAGATACGAAACGAAGCCGCACAGGTTGACGGTGAATTGAAGCAATTGGCAGAATTGGCTGCAAAACAATGCGAGTTCAACTATGATGCAGAAAAGGCAATGAAGGACGCAATTGATGCCGAGGTGAAGAAACTATCAGACGAAAAGGATATTGTAACCGGTCGCCGTCAGCAGAATTTGGGCTTGCTCGACGCCATCAGCAAGGAACTTGCCAAATGCGAGTCGGCAAATGCCGAACTGCGTTGGAAAAAGCCTTTGAGTGACACTTTGTGCGGCAAGTTGGCCGGTTCAAGCCGTATCGACCTGGAGGCTTTTGTACAGACGGTTTTCCTTGACAGGATAATTGCCCGTGCAAACCGGCACATGCAGAGGCTTACAGGTGCCAAATACGAGTTGAAGCGCCGTGTCGATCCGTTGGGCGGAAATTCGCAGACAGGTCTTGATATTGACATTATCGACCATTATAACGGATCCACTGACACAGTCAAGTCGCTGTCGGGTGGTGAGACATTCAAGGCCTCGCTGTCGATGGCGCTTGGTCTTTCCGATGAAATTCAGTCGATGGCAGGAGGAATCAAGCTGGATACAATGTTCCTCGACGAGGGGTTCGGCTCGCTTGACGAGAATTCGCGCTTGCAGGCAATGGATGTCCTCGACAGTTTAACCGATGGCAACCGTTTGATAGGCATTATTTCGCATGTGCCTGAACTGAAACTCATTCCAAAACAGATTGTGGTTTCAAAAGCCATGGACGGAACCAGTAGCATTGAGATGAAGGCTCGACCTTGACATGAAGACTAATACATGCGTGCTTCAATGAAAATGCGGGAAAATATGAATTTAGTTTATTTCGTATATTGTCAAGTCAATATAAACGTGTAATTGATGTGAAATGAACATCGAAAAAGGATTTAAGTATATAGACCTGTTTTGCGGTATTGGTGGATTTCATCAAGCCATGACCGACCTTGGCGGTGAATGTGTATATGCTAGTGATATTGATGCCGATTGCCGAAAAACATATGAGCGTAATTATGGAATCAAACCCGATGGCGATATTACAATAGTGTCTGCTGAAGACATTCCGGAACATGATGTCTTGTGTGGTGGTTTCCCTTGTCAGGCATTTTCAAAAGCGGGTAAAAGATTAGGATTTGCTGACGAGACTAAGGGTACACTCTTTTTTGACATATGCCGAATCTTAAAACATCATCGACCTAAATATGCATTATTGGAGAATGTTAGAAATTTGGCTAGCCACGACCATGGCAATACATGGAAGGTTATACATGATAGTCTTGTCGATTTAGGTTATAATGTGATTGACGAACCTGTTATTTTTAGCCCTCACTATATTGGAGTGCCACAACATCGTGAACGTGTCTTCATTATGTGTGTTAGAAAGGACATTGGTGAAATACCTTCTTTCTACTTTAACATTAACAAGATTCCAAAATGTTCAATAGACGACATCCTGTTAAGCGATGATGAAATTACAGATTTAGAATCATATCAATTAAAAAAGGACCAAATAGAGTGGATTGATAATTGGAATGAATTCATCCGCAATATTAAATGCGATAGACTTCCAGGTTTCCCGATATGGGCGGATTGTTTGTGCCCCTTGGAAGAAAACCCATATTATGGAACATTGGACAAACAGCCTAAATGGCTGCAAAACTTTGTTTGCAAGAACAATGAATTGTGGGCAAACAACAAGGATTTCTTGTCTTATTGGTTGCCAAAGGCACGGATGAATAAAAACTTCTTTGGAGCCAAGGCTAAATTTGAATGGCAAGTTGGCGATGTGAAGAATCCTGATGTCTGGGAAAACATTATGCAGATTCGTCCGTCTGGCTTGCGCGTGAAACCAGGAACCTATTTTCCGGCATTAGTGGCAATTACGCAAACGAGCATCATCGGAAAGCGGAAACGGTTCCTTACCCCACGCGAGTGTGCGCGATTACAAAGCTTTCCCGATGCATTTGAGTATGATGAAAAGAGGGCGCAGGCTTATAAGCAATTTGGTAACAGCATAAACGTCGGGCTCGTTAATTTCTTTGCTCGATACATGTTTGGAGATAAAGAGTTGCAAGAGAAGTATTCAAAAAATGTTCAATTCCCGCCAGAAGAAGATTCCAATGGAATAGTAAAATCTCCTGATTCCGATTAACACTGCTTATGTGGTGCATTTCCTTGATGCTTTTTTGTTATTTTTAGAATCAAATGATCATGCAACAATGTTGCATTACAGCACTTTATCCGAAACCAACGTCAATACGGGCGTGAAATAAGAATTCAGTAAAGACATGTTAAAAGAACTGTTCGCCAATAATCCTAATATAGTAATCAATACTGATATTGATGGATTCCTTTCTGGTATGTTCCTGCAAAAATACTATGGCTGTAGAATTGTTGGCTTCAGCAATAGTTGGGACTATGTGTGGCTCGATTCGGAGTATGAAAGACAAGTCGGTGAAAATGCAATCTATAAACCGATATACATAGACTTATATGTCGTAAATCCCGACGTGGTATGCATCGAACAGCATATTATCGGATATGACAAGAAACACAACGCCCTTATTGGCTCTATGAAAACAAAGATCAACTCGAATCTTATGCTGTGTGATAGAACATTTACTGGCGACTATTTCCATAAATACCCGTTTGGAACAATTCATTTCCTCATAGCCATGATGGAAAGGGAAGGCGTTCATGTACAACTGCCAGACCTTAAATCATCGCCAACCGATAGAATGAAGAAATATGACCTTCGTGTAGGGGAAATAATCCTTCGGGCAGACGATGCTTTGTTTTCCTCTCTCGGAAAATATAAGCCAAATACCGACAAATGGTGGCCTTTGCTTTATGAAAAATCTGGTAGTTCTCAGTCAATCAAAAAATTGATCGATTTTGTGTCAAACGAGGACCCTGCACAAAAGTTTAAAGTAAAGGATAGGACTGGAAAGTATTTTCATGATGAGTTCA